>DJFP01000262.1:0-1279 GCA_002432565.1 Flavobacteriales bacterium UBA5869 | reverse complement strand
GCATCGGCCTTCATCAAAATGATATTCGTAATGGCAGAAACAAAAGTTCCCAGCATCATTCCAACCAACAATAAAGAAACCATGGAACGTATTCGCGCGGCAACGACTAAGATCAACAGCCCGAAAATCAAAGCACCGATTGTAGCCGAGATCGTAATACCTAGATCCAAAATTTCCAGCCCCAGGATAGAACTTCCCATGATCGTCAGTGCAACCATTAAATGTGATCCGGCCGTAAGCCCAAGAATTGAAGGTCCTGCAAGCGGATTATTTAAAGTGGTTTGCAAAAGTAAACCGGCAATTGACAGCGCAAAACCGGCAATAATGGCTATAAACACTTCCGGAATCCGGTAAATCACAAACAACTGCCAGGCTTGTGTATCATTGCTGCTAAAAAAAGAAAACCACGCGTCATCTCCATGCGGAAAACCGATCGTAACCACAGTGATTGCGACGAACAAGATAAATGACAACAGGTGTTTCTTCCACATGTTTACTTCAATTGTTTGTAAAAATGCAACTTAGATAACGGACCATTTTGGTTAATCGTTATGAAATCCTCCAGCAGCCAATGCGGATTGACCTGGCTGTATTCCCAGTAATAGTTTGCATTGTGCATGTAGCTGTATACTTTTCCTGCTTTCACGGTATGGAAATAACCGAACTTCGAATTCAATTCGAATAATTTCTTCAATGTCGGGGCTTCTGCATTGATCCACACATCGCAGGACTGGTCATCGTTAAAAACCTGCTCCAGACTCAATGAAATACTTGCAGTTCCTTCCGTGTTCCTGTAAAAATAATTCATTCCGGCATCCTTCATGATCCCCGCCATGAACGATTTTCCCGCCGGCGCATACCAAACATCTCCTGCCATTCCGCCACACATCACTGTTTTTTGGCTTCGTTCCGTTTCAGTTGCAGATATAACCTTTTTTCTCAACTCCCGGTAGGAAGCNNCAGACAACTCCCAGTTGGGCAAATTTGTCTTGATTCGGGAAGGGCTGACCAAAACCGCTAAATACGATCAGTGGAATTTTTGTTTTTAAAACGGCTTCGGGTGTTAATCCGGTCTCATAACCTGCCGTAAGCACTTTTCCGGCGTCTATTGCCTTCACCAGCTGCTTGTTGTAAATGTATTGTTTTTCTGTCGTTGCTTTAATCACACCCACACTTTCTATGGCATTCAGCATTCCGATAAAAGAAGTGGAAAGCGCAGCCATATTTTGGACCGGAACTTCAATGATCGTTGCATTTTCAGGACGTTTCATTTTGGAAT
>DJFP01000201.1 GCA_002432565.1 Flavobacteriales bacterium UBA5869 | reverse complement strand
TACGATCCGACCTGTTCTGCTTATATGATCGAGGCACTGAAGGTCCACGGACCAATCAAAGGCCTGTGGCTGGGAACCCGAAGAATCAGCCGCTGCCATCCCTGGGGTGGATTTGGTTACGATCCCGTTCCTGAGAAGAAATGCTCTTGTAAGGAAGATCAAAAAAGTTGAAGCAAGTTCAATTTGAACATTTGTACTCTTCAAAAAAAACTATATTTTTTTTTGGCTGATTCATTTCTTTTTATTTACTTTGAATTTCAAAGTTCTTTTATGGAAAATGAAAAGTATTTAGCACAGCTTCAGGAAATCCAGTCCATGATGCAAAAATCCTCGAAGTTTTTGTCCTTATCGGGAATCTCCGGAATCCTGGCCGGTACCTATGCTTTAATCGGAGCCGGAATCGTTTATTCCATGAGAGAAAGGCTTACCTCCTCTATTCGCTTCGACTCTGCTGAATTCATTACAATTGTAGTCACAGCCATCCTTGTAATGGTACTTTCACTGGCTACAGGAATCATTTTTTCCATTCGTAAAGCACGAAAGAAACAGGAAGTTGTTTGGAACCAGGTTTCCAGGTTGTTCATTATGAACTTCATGGTCCCGTTGATTACCGGAGGATTATTCGCTATCATTTTGATTTCCAAAGGAGCCATCGGGTTAGTATCACCGGTTACCCTGCTATTTTACGGACTTTCACTGGTAAGTGCCAGCAGGTATTCTTACGAAACTTTGAGAAATTTGGGATTCATCTTTATCATTCTCGGATTACTAAACAGCCTTTATATTGGTTATGGTTTGTACTTTTGGATGTTCGGTTTCGGAGTCTGTCACATTTTTTACGGTGCATACATGTACCTGAAATACGATTATAAGAAGTAATGACAAGTATCATATCAGATATCAACAAAACGTTTGACCATCGGATCAGGCTGGGAATCATGTCCGTTCTGATGGTAAATGACTCCGTGGACTTTAACCGGCTGAAAGAACTGCTGGAAGTTACCGACGGAAACCTGGCTTCACACATAAAAGCACTGGAAACTTCAGAATACATTACGATCAGAAAGCAATTTATCGGAAAAAAACCCAATACGACTTATGAAGCAACTTTACTTGGAAAACAAACATTTGCCAGGCATTTGGCCGCGCTTGAGCAATTAATCAAAACCAGCAAATAGCTATTTTTTTATGTTTTAACTTTGAAATTCAAAGTTCTTTTAAATTAATTAAAAATGGAAAATCAATCAGAAACAAACAAACCGGAAACCAATGGTTTCATGAAATTTTTAAATGCTCCTTTTGGTCGTTTTCTTCTAATAGGTACGATCACTATTCTTCTCCTGGCCCCATTGGCAAGGGTGATATTCCTGATAGAAGAACGCAAAGACCGGGCTGAAGCCATTAAGGAAGAAATACGTTCCGAATGGGGAAGTGATTTTCTTTACCAGGGATTGGTGCTGCGTATTCCTCTAAAAAGCCACAAAGCCGGAAAGAGATACCATTTCTTTTTTCCTGAATCGGAAAGAACCACGCTCAACGTAAACGCAAGCTCTAAAAAGCGTGGCATTTACCACGTCCCTGTCTTTCAGTCAACTAATTATACTGCTGCTGAGTTCATTCCCAATCTCAACGATCCCACCCTGGATTTATCAAAAGCACAAATAGGACTTTTAGCGCTTTCCGAAACACGGATTTCAAACATGGGAAAAATCGAAGTGAACGGCAAAGGATTCGAAATCGAACAGGAATCGGTTGCAGAAGCCAGCCCCGACAAATTATTCTATGCAACAGCTCCATTCACTATTGACAAATCAACCACCCAAATCGCAGTCAATACCGGTTACACCATCAACGGATCAGGCAAAATTATCCTGAAAGGCTTTGCCAAAAAAAGCACCTACCACATGAACTCAAACTGGGAAAATCCTTCTTTCTCCGGGACCTCACTTCCGAATCCCGATTCGTTTGACCTCAAAAAAGGATTCAAAAGCTCCTGGAGCATAATGAATATTGCCCAAAACACGAAAATCGGTATCGACCATTCCAAACCTTATGGAAAACTGTCTGAAGCGTCCGTAGACTTCCTGGAGGCGATTGATCAATACCAGCTCAACGAGCGCACGGTTAAATACGCCATTCTTGTAATCCTGCTGACATTTACGGTGTTCTACCTCATCGAATTAATCGGAAAAATGAGTATTCACCCAATCCATTACCTGATGGTCGGCCTTTCTCTCATTCTTTTCTATGTAATCCTGCTCTCCTTTTCCGAACAGTTCGGATTTGCACGTTCATACTTAGCGGCAGGCATCGGGATTCTATCACTCTTAAGCTGGTATGCTTATTCCGTTCTTCGATCTCTGAAATTTGCACTCACCATTCTTACAGCCATTTCAATCCTCTACGGTTTCTTGTATGTCCTCGTAAACCTTGAAACCTACGCTTTAATTGTAGGAAGCATGGGCTTATTTGTAGTCCTGGCTGCAATCATGAGCTTCACCAGACGATTGAAAGTTTGAGTTACAAAATCCCCGGTCCGCACACACGGAACCGGGGATTTCTCTCCTCTACACGAATCCTCTTTGTGCTCCTCCACTAAAATTTTGACTAAGTGGTCGCGAAGGTGCTGATTTATTTGGTGTAGGTGTATTTACGTGATCGGGTGATATTGATCCCCAGTGAAACCCCATAAGTGGTCCCATATTTATTCATACTGGCATAAAAGTTCAATGGCACATTCAAAGCTCCCGGACGGAAAGTTTTACCGACTGCGAAAATAAAATTGGTCGAAAAATAGGTTGCTCCGCGTGTATCCGGTCGTTTGAAGTAAGACATATGCTTAGCAGATTCTCCCAGTCCCAGGTCTGTCAATTCCTGGTAAGTATGAAAATTCCCATCATAATCGGTAGTTCCGGAAACCAGTCGCTTCATGGTAAATGATGGCCCCATCGCAATTTCCCAGGCTCCTTTGCCAAAGCGGACACCATGCATAATAGCCAGTGAAGGTATCGGAGTACCATGCTCCATTCCTGCAACATTTCCCAAAAACTCAAACAAACCGCTAAACTTTTCGCTTCCCGCATACTGAACTTCCAATTGGTAACCGATATTGAACAGTACAGGTAAAGTCCCGACTCCTCCTTCTCGTTCATTCCGTGTAAAAAACTCCCCGTTATCTCCTGTTGCAACCGCGAATCCAATCCGTGGTCCGGAATTATTCATCTTCCCCAATCCGGTGCTTGCCGTGGGTCCGTCTTTAAAGAACAAAGCTTTATACATTGAAAGGTCTACATCCATTTTCAGCAGTTTGTAGATCATAATATCTGTCATGCGGTTCAATTCACGCGGCTGGTTCTCAAATTGCTCAATTTCATTCCGGTCAATTTCACCGGTTTTCACATTCACAATTTTCATGGAGATCAGGATACGGTCGCCCAATCCTTCATAACTGGCGCTCATCGCAAAATCAGCACTTAACTGATTACCGACTTTCCCCAGGCAGTCTTTTCCCATACATTCCTTCATTTTGTTGTCACCTAATTTCTCGGCAACATCGTATCGGTCGTTTACTACATATTTTTTGGAGTTAACCAGGCTTTTGTAGATCACAGAACGCAGAATATCTTCATTGGAAGCAATATTCCTTACTTCGATCCCGGCAATTACCATTGAAGGAAGTTGTGAGGTTTGTGCAAAGGATTCGTATGTATATAATCCCAAACACATTAGAATCAATTTTTTCATGGTTTTCAATTTTAAGTTTCGAGACAAATTTGCTAGGTATGCATAGGAATAAAAAACGGAATTCCGCACCTCAAATTCAGACTGTTGCGATTTTCCGTACAGCATTTTTAAATAAAACAATAGCCTTGCTTTTTTGTGCAAAAACCAACATCGTGTTTTTGCGTTTGCTTTTGGCAAACTCCCAAATTAGAAAATTGGCGAAGCAGGCCCGCATTCAAACAAAAAAGGCTGCTACGTAATGTAACAGCCTTTCCTGAATAAATAATCCGTTTATTTTTCCAACACAACCGGTATATGCTGTGTTCCTGCATCTGTCAGAACACGAAGTGTGTAAACACCTTTCGCCATATGCTTCAGATCAACATCCTGTTTTGCTGTTTGCAAATCAGAAACCTCATAAACAACCTGACCCAATGCATTGTATACCTTGAGGGAGCTCATGGTTACATCTCCGGAAGAAACAGTAAATGATCCGGTAGATGGATTCGGGTAAACCAGGATGAAATCCAGTTCATTTTCTGAAATCGACGCACAACCGTCAACCACCACCGTTGTCTGCGCTGATCCGGAACATCCGTTTCCATTGGTATAGCTGTAAGTTACCGTAGTAGAGCTCACACCCACTGTTCCGGGATTAAACTGGTTTCCTGTTACTCCGGTTCCGGAATAAGTTCCACCCGCCGGACTTCCCTGGAATAAGGTATAAGGTCCGTCATTCACACACAACATGGGTACTCCGCTGAATATCACGTTTGGATTCGAGTTAGCCGTTACTGTAATGGTATTAGACGCAGCCGAAGTACAGGAAGCAACCGTTGTGGTAGCCGTATAATTTCCGGAAGCATTTACCGTAATGGAAGAACCACTTGCCGAATTAGACCATGTTGTAGCCGATCCGGTAGAAGAACTCAACGTTACGGAACCACCCTGACAGAATGTTGTTGCTCCGCCTGCAGTGATTGCGGGAGCTGAAGGAATTGCATTTACCGTAACATAACCTGTTTGATTGGATGCATTCGATCCGCCGGCATTTGTAGCCGTTAAGGTTACGTTGTATGTTCCGGCAGTAGGATAAGTTACAACCTGGCTTGCAGAAGTAGAACTTGAAGGGTTTCCACCCGGGAATGACCAGCTGTATGAAGTCGGGTTATTTGTAGAAGTACTCGTATAAGTAACAGATTGCCCTGCACAAACAGTTTGGTTAGTAGAAGTAAACGAAGCAACCGGAGCAGTTGGAGTTCCGCTTACTCCCGAAACATTGATATTATCTATATAAAGGGCATTTCCATATCCTGAAATATTTCGGAATGCTATCCACACCGAGCTGTTTCCAACGAACGGAGTCAGGTCCACGGTCTCAGATCGCCATTGTGATGACGTTGGAACGAAAGGATCTTCTGTAGCAGATGCAGTTGCCAAAACAGTATTCGATTTGGAATAAACGGATGTAAAAGTTCCACCGCAATCGGTCGAAACCAACACTTCTAATCCATCGAAATTAACACCATCGTAAGGTGCATAAGCTACATCAAACACTAAACTCGCGCTGGAGTATGCAGCAATATCGGCTTTTGGCAAACGGATTTCATCATTCCCTGTTTGGATATAGTAATTGTCAAACATCAAAGAATTACCCGCAGTTGGAGCAAGCCCCACAGAAGCGGATCTTGTCCAGGTACCTGAACCTCCAATGTTAACAATCGTCCAGCCGGTTGGAGGGAAAGTAGCAGAAACAAAACCTTCCGTAATAGGTAAACTAACGGTTGTATTTGCATTTACCGTAATGTAATTTGTCTTCGACTTGGAATAAGTAGCTCCATTCGACGTAGCGGTAATACTCAAACTTGCATTGTAAGTACCAGCCGTCGGGTAAGTAACTGTTGGACTTGCAGCTGTAGATGTTGCAGGTGTTCCTCCCGGGAAAGACCAGGAATAAGTTGCAATCCCTGAAGTTTGGCTTGGAGTATATGTTACCGTTGTTCCCGCACACATGGTAGTTTGGTTAGCACTGAAATCCAATGCACACAAAGACGTTCCGGGTCCACCACCTACTAGGTTTAAATTGGCAGTTGTCCAGATATTGTTTCTACCTCCTACGGAACTGATGATTGCAGCACGCATTCGATCCACCTGGCCCTGCGTAAACATTTTTGAACAATAAGAATAGTCCATATAGTTTTGTACCTGGTCGATTTGATCAAACCCCCAATAAGCATTATCCGTTGAGCAAGAGTTTTGAGTAAGCGCACAAGATGTTGAACCTTGTGTTGCCGGAGTATCATTTACGTTATCAGTACCACCGCAGCCTGCAGATCCCGGGTTGTTGTTAGCTCCCCAAACATGCGACAAATTTAACCAGTGCCCCACTTCGTGTGTCAATGTTCTGCTATTCGTAACACTAGAAGTTCCAATGGATCCGGTGTAATTATGCAAAGCAAAAACACCGTTGTAATACATTTGCTGCTGGGCCGTTCCACCATTGTTCGGATTAAAAGTATAACCCGCTGCACCACCAATATCATCTGCAATATAGATATTTAAGTAGCGGTTATGCGGCCAGATTCCCTGGTATACATTGTTCCCGTTGACCACGGCAGCAACCTGAACTTCACCATCACTACCATCAAAAGTAGTCGTACTAATTGTTCTTGTAATTCCTGAAAAACAGGCACCGTTTGGAGCTACGGTAGCAAAAACAAAACGAATTTCCACATCGGCGGCATCACCTTGAAAGGCTGCTACAATCTGGCTCGTATCCGCATTCAGCTTTCGATAATCACGGTTCAGGATATTTAAAGCGTCCTGGATCTGTGCATCCGAAATGTTTTCCGATCCATTGTTATGAATAATGTGGAAAACAACCGGGATCGTGTAAATAACGCCAGTCAGTTTCTCTGTTCCGCTGTTTGGTTTGTGTTTCGTTCCCTGGTTAGGAAGCGGATCTTTAAAGATTGTTGCATAACGTGCCGGATCTTTGATTTGCATTTCCTGCATGTGATGATGCTGACTGCATTTTTCAACCGTTTGTGGAGAAACAAACTGCTGAGACTTTAATTGCGCAACCTGCGAATAGGACGTAAGCCCACACAGCATGGCCGCAGAAAAGAGGAATTTTCTCATAAGCGTAGTTTAATTTTGAATATAGTTTTGTAGTTCTGGGAGTGAAATTTAATGAAAAAATCATTTGAATCTGATCATTCTAATCCCAATAAATCAAATTGTGAATATCTTTCCAATGGATTTGAATATTAATTATTTCACAAAAACACCTGTTATGGTTGAAATAACAACTCGTTTTAACTGAAAAAACCCCGATAAAAACGATCAGGGTTTTCTTATGATTTTCACACCTTTTTAGTTTAATTTTTCCAAAGCTGCTTTCAAATTCGAAATCACTCCGTCAACGTCTTCCAATTTACAAGTACCCACTGAAAGTCTGTACCAATTGGAATCATCTGAAGAACCAAAGGCATAGAATGGAACGATAGCCACCTTTGCCTCATCTAAAATGTATTTTGTTACTTCCTGGGTTGTTTCCAGCACTTTCCCTGATTCGGTTCTCAAACCGTGCAATGCGAACTGTACTGTTAAATAAATCGCTGCTTCCGGAGCAATGGCATCTACTTTGTGACCAGCTGATTTCAAAGACTGAATTCCATTGTAGAAACCAACCAACCGTGCGTTGATCTCGGATTTGATATGATTGAGGTAAGCGTCATACTGGCTCAATTCATTCAGGTACCTGGCAGTAGCAACCTGCTCGGCCTTTGGAGCCCAGGCCCCAACATGTGTCAGGATCGATTTGATCTTATTGATCAGGAACTTTGGTCCCATGGTCCATCCAACACGAACACCGGTTGCTGCCAATGATTTCGAAATCCCATCAACAAACAAAGTATACTCACGCATTTCAGGTCGAAGGGAAACCGGGTTGTAATGTTCGATAGAACCATACGTCAAAGGCCAGTAAATCTGGTCATACATCACATATAAAGGCTTCGCACCGGAAAGCGCGCGTTTTTTATTCTCAGCCAACACCAAATCACAGATCTGCGTCAGGTCTTCTTTGGAAAAAACAGTCCCGGTAGGATTTAAAGGGGAACACAAAGCAAGTAAACTTGCCTCTCCCAGGAACGGAGCAATCTCTTCCGCTCGCGGCATGAAATTATTTTCCGGACTGGTCTCAATCAGGATCGGACGGGCATTATTTAAATAAGTATAATGATTGTTATTCCAGGAAGGAACCGGGAAAATCAC
>DJFP01000015.1:17203-21206 GCA_002432565.1 Flavobacteriales bacterium UBA5869 | reverse complement strand
AGAACAGGTCCAAAAGAAGCAATACGCAGCAGGTTTTGTCGGCGAGTGATTTCAGTATTTTGGATTATTACATGAATATCAACCGATTTTACCTGAGAGCAGATGCGGAAGTACCTTTTGAAAAAATCAAGTTTTATGTGAATTTCGGAGCAAAATACAGCCTGATGCATGTAGACAATACGGGGGCGTATAATTTGAATAATGCCTCCTCTGATATTTTTGATAACCGGGTCTATGCTTCGGAAATTGATTTTGATTATACGGAAGATAACTTTGCCGGATACGTGGATTTGAAAAAGAAACTTGGAAAAAAAGTAACCATTGGAGCAGGGCTGCGTGCTGAAAATTTTACGTTAAAGCGTGCTTCCAACGTCACTGTTACGGCCAGGAACAATTACTTCAATTTCTTCCCGTCGTTTAATGCCATTTACCGGATGAATTCCATGGTCAATGTGATCGGGACCTATTCCCGTAAAATCGGAATTCCGGGTTTCAGCCAATATGATCCGAATAATTCCGGGTATTATGACTCTTTTAGTTCTTCAAGCGGAAATACAAACCTGAGACCTAATTTTTACGATAACGCCCAGTTTAAGGTAACAGTTTTGGACTATGCCCAGGTATCCGTTAATTTTACCCATTCTCAATTTCTGAACCTGAGCGAAGTAGTGGCTGAACCGAATTCTCTGCAAACAGTGCAAACTTACCGCACTTACCGGGATGTAAACTCGATCAATTATTTCATGGCGCTTCCGGTTCCTTTTGCTTTGTTTACGAAAGGACTTAAATTTTTGGACGAACCGGTAGAAATAGATAAAATGTCGTTTTTATACATCTACAGCTCCTTTACAAAAACAACAATCCCGGAATATAACTATGTAAACAGAAACAAGGGAATGTGGACACTTGGTGTTTATTCGCAGTTCATTTTACCGTGGAAAATACGGATGAACGTGGAATATTACCTAACCGGAAAAGGGAATTACCAGGTTTACGAGTTTGTGNNGTCATTGTCTTTTGAAGATATTTTCAATACCGATCAAAGCAACGGACGTGTTTCGTTCCCGAATATTCATATGACCAGTTACTCCAAACAAGATACGCGGATCATTTGGTTCAAGGTTTCTTATTCCTTCGGAAAAGTAGAGAAAAATGAATCGGAAGGGTTGAATTTGCCGAATGTGGGCGGAGAATAACGACTGCTAAACCACGTTTCTTTACCACAAATACACGGATTTTTGAGACACCTACGGGAAGAAACATTTAACCCAGGTAACTCTCAAAAGAGTCTTTAAGAGCTTAATGCAGAACAATTTGGCACGCAGATTTCGCAGTCTCCGACTTTGTCGGAGCACAGATTGTAACCTGTTCTGCGCAAATCCATTAAATCCGCGTGCTTTATAAAATATTAATGCTCTTAAAAAGTATTCATTGTAGCGAAAGAGAAAAACAAATCTGTTTTACCTGTTTTAAGTAGATAACTCCCCTATCAGTCCTTTTTATCTTTTTATAAGGTTATAAATACCGGGCGACTCTGTTAAGCGTTTCACTCTTTGTTGTTAAATAAGGCTGGATTTATAAACCGCAGAGAACAGATAGCGCAAAGATTTGTAATTTATCGTATTAGGCAGAGTAATTTTGTTCATGAAAAAGCCCTTCCGAATATCCGGAAAGGCCTTCAATAGTATGATGTCAATTACAGTGCTGCTAAAGCTCCGTCGTAATTCGGTTCATCTTTAATATCCGGAACCAACTCCGTGTAAACCACTTTGTGATCTTCGTCCAAAACAACTACAGATCTTGCATGTAATCCCTGCAATGGACCGTCCAACAGCTCCAATCCATAAGTTTTACCGAATGATCCGTCTCTGTAATCGGAAAGCGTTACTACATTTTCAATGCCTTCGGCACCGCAAAAACGTTTTTGAGCGAAAGGAAGATCGCGTGAAATACACAGGACAGTTGTGTTCTCCAGAGAAGACGCTTTCTTGTTGAATTCACGAACAGAAGCTGCGCAAGTCCCTGTGTCGATGCTTGGGAAGATATTTAAGATCAGTTTTTTTCCTTTGTAATTGTCCAGTGAACTAGTTCCAAGGTCTGTGTTTACCAATGAAAAATCTGCTGCCTGAGACCCTTTTGCCGGTAAGTCGCCGTTGGTGTGAACAGGATTTCCTCCTAATGTTGTGTTTGCCATTTTTATTGAGTTTTTATACGAATTAAAAGTACGTTATAATTATGAATTACGAATTCCGAATTCCGAATGCTTAATTATTTATCCCGTATTAGGGTTGTCGATAATTAGTTTTAACACTCTAAAATCAATCAATTTGTAATTGGAAATTCGCAATTCGTAATTGGCGATCATTTGATCGCCTTAGTCATTTCCCGTTTCCCCGGAGGACCAGGCAGAGCTATTACTTCAAATCCTGCGGCTTTCAGATCGCGTTTTACCTGCCCTTTGGCGCAGTAAGTCACTAAAACTCCTCCCGGACTCAGCCAATTGTATATTTTTTGGAAGATTTCAAGGCTCCACAATTCCGGCTGCACCCTTGGGCCGAATGCGTCGTAATAGCAAAGATCAATGGATTCATTTGCCAGTTCCAGGTCCTGGATTTGTTTTTCCACTTTTTCCAGGACAAAATGTTCCGAGATTTCTCGTGGTATATTCCAATCCGTTCGGTGCATTTTTTTGAATATTTCCACAGCTTCTTCATGCCGTGTAAATGAAGTGTAATTCATCCCTTCAATTTCTTCGGCACTTGGGGGAAAGGCTTCCAGCCCGATATAGTGAATATATTGATTGCGTTTTTCAGAGGCAAAATAGGTGAGGAGTGCATTCAATCCCGTTCCGAATCCCATTTCAAAGATCGTCAGGTAATCTTCGGATTTGGGGTTGAGTCCATGCTTGATGAAAACATGCTGTGCTTCCTGCAGTGCTCCGTGGCTCGAGTGATAATGCTCATTCCACTCGGGGAGATAAATAGTCGTTGAACCATCTGCCGTTTTTACCAATTCGCGTTTCATGATGCAAAGCTAGCTATTTATGAATTATCATTATGAATTATCAAGGGTAGAAAGCTGATTCTTGATAATTAAGTCATTCATAATCGATAATTCCGAAGGTACATTTTACCTAAAATTAAAATTCCGGTTTTTCTCAACGAAAAGGAATCCTTAATTTTGCGGCATGAGTGAAAAACAGACCAAAGGCTTACTATTTATTTTAATCACGATTTGTATCGACTGTATTGGATTGGGTATTATCATCCCTTCACTGCCAAGTTTGATAGCAGATGCGACACATTTGACGATTAAGGAATCTTCCAAATATTCCGGGATTGTGCTGGCAACTTATGCGGTAATGCAGTTCTTGTTTTCACCCTTGATTGGTAACTTAAGTGACCGTTATGGCCGCCGTCCCATTATTTTGATGTCTCTTTTAGGATTGGGACTGGATTATGTATTTATGTATTTTGCACCGAGTTTGGCCTGGCTGATTGTTGGGAGAGCTATTTCCGGGATGTTCGGAGCAAGTTTTACGACNNGCGGCATTCGGGGTCGGGTTTATTATCGGGCCGGCGATCGGAGGTATTGCATCCGAATTTGGCACGCGTGTTCCGTTTATGGTTGCAGCAGGTTTATCGCTTTTAAATTTCCTTTATGGTTTGTTCTTTTTAAAGGAATCCCTTCCGGAATCCGACCGCAGATCTTTTGAATGGAAGCGGGCAAATCCCTGGGGAGCTTTTAAACAAATTGTTCATTTCCCGAAATACAGAGGTTTATTCGTTGTGACATTCATCGTATTATTATCTAATATGGCCGTTCATTCTGTTTGGGGATATTATACCATGACGCGTTATGGTTGGGATGAAAAGGCTGTTGGAATTTCATTGGCCGTAGTGGGAGTTTGTTTCGGATTGGTCCAGGGAGCATTATCCGGTGTGATCGTTAAGAAAATGGGAGAGAAGGGAGCTGCTACACTCGGTTTGGTGATTTTGAGTAT
>DJFP01000015.1:0-17133 GCA_002432565.1 Flavobacteriales bacterium UBA5869 | reverse complement strand
CTGATGAGTTTGGCTGAGATCATCGGACCAATTTTCATGATGTGGATTTTCTATAAATCAGTTCCTTTAGCAGAGAAAAATTCGGTGTTTTATGGATCACCATTTTTTGTAGCCGCTGCTTTGGCAGTCATTGCACTTATTTTATTACGATATGTCTTCCGGAAGATTGCTTTCAAAGCACAGTCTGAAAATCTCCTGGATGAAACAATGGACGACGAATCATTGGAACATGAAAAAAGCCCCGTTAGCTAGAAAACGGGGTCTTTCTCTTTAATTTACCCAGTCGAGGCTGGTTTTTCTTTAGCAGTTCCGGTGGTTACCGGACCGACATCTGTTTGTTTTGCTTTGTTAAATGCTGAAGCATCTCAACTTATGTTACCTAACCGTACTCTATATCTCCATGTGCTACAAAACAGAGTCATCCACCAAAGAAATATCTGAAGTTATTTTTTACCGAAAATTGCAAAAAGATCGATAATGCTTATTTGATGTGAAAACCATTGAATCATATCCTTTGTGTTTAATTGTTTCACCAAAAATCAGTCTTTTTAGTTGGTTTCATGTTGTCTGTTTTTACCCGAATTTGTAAGCGGTTCAGAATCAATGACCAGTGGTAATATAAAATGATTTCGATCAATTAATTGATGTGTCAATTATTACCTTTGTTTAAGTAATCCATTGACTATGAATAAGATTTTGCACCCGGAAGACAGCAAGGCGATTGAAAAATTAATTGCTTATATGAACGAGCATCCGCATGAAAACTTCGATGTTGCGAAACATGCAAGGATGATTGGCTTTTCAGTATCAAAATTGAATAAAAGCTTTAAAGCGTATATGGGAATAGGTCCGGCAAGCTATTTCCGGAATATGAAGATGGAGAAAGCCAGGGAATTGCACGATAAAGATACGTATACCTGGACGGAGATCAGTTCCATTTTCGGTTATGCCGATTTGGCTTCTTTCAGTAAGGCTTTTAAAAGAATTCACGGATTTTGTCCACGGAATGCAACTTACAGCGAGTAATTGACGTTATATCATTAACTCAATTTATCTTATGTACTACAACAATATTATTCAAGTGGAAAAACTAGATTCGATTATTTTTTATAAGATCGACAGGGCGATCCGAACCTATCGCCAATTTGCACAAGCCCGTTTGAGATCTTTGGGGCATCAAATTACAATTGACCAATGGTTGGTTATTCGTTGTTTAATCGAAAATCCTGGAATTCAGCAGAATGAAATTTCAGAATTGGTCTTTAAGGACGCAGCTTCGGTAAACAGGATGATTAATTTGTTGGTGGAAGCAAAATACCTGAAGCGGAAGATTAACAAAACCGATCGCCGCAAAATGGATATTATAGTGACTCAGAAAGCTCTGGATGCCATGGAAGCAATGGACGAGGTGATCCCGTCAAATCGTGCTACCGCTCTTAGCGGATTAACCCAGGAAGAAATGCAGATTACTACGAAGGTTATGACCCAGATTGCAAGCAATTGCAAAAAATAGATGCCCTTCTTATTAATTAATTGAACCCCGACCCCTGACGATGTTGTCAGGCGTCGGGTTTTTTATTTTTTGTAAAACAGTAAAATCAGTGCTTGATAAAGCGTAGTGTTTTACAAACAGAACCATTCATCGACCCACTTAAAAAGTACAATCCGTTCTGCAAATGCGCGATGGAAATCTGCGGATCCCAATTTTCAGCCTGTTCCATCGTTTTCTCCAGTACAAGACTTCCTTTGATGTCAACAATGCGCACAGCAGCAATGCCGCAATTCTCACAGCCAATATTTATCAGGTCGCCCGCCGGATTCGGGAACAATACAAAATCACAATTAAATGAACCCACCGGGTTTGCAGGAGTCGGAACATAAGAAACCCACGGTCGTGCCTGTTTGATGGCCAGTTGATTGGTGCTGTCAATTTTGTATTCGATGTCCATTGCAAAAGTAGGATTGCCAACCGCATGATACAAAATCGCAAAACGATCGTGGATAACTGCCAGGTACTGGCGCAGCAAATCCAATTGCGGGTCACTCATCAGTAGGGTGTCCACGTCGAGCAGGCTGGAATACTGGATCACTGAATANNGTAATCAATTCTTCTCCCAATTGCGAATTCAGGTAAAAGGTGTTTTCCGTATTGTAAACCGGATCCGCACTTACCCCGACTCCGTTTACTTTTTCGTCGTCGAAATTCGGATGGCAGAGTACACCCATGGAAGCTTTGAAATGATTCACACGATAAAATTCCCGTTCCTCGAAAGCGCGCAGGTTCCATAAACTGGCGAAAACTTCTTTGATCGTTTTGGAGATATGTCCTTCATTCGGATGATGTGTCTTGGAATCATAGAGCCCTGCACCACTGAATCCGGGAAGATCTTCGTTATTAGTGCTCGAACGGCTTCGGATAGAAGTTCCGGAAGGGAAGGAGTTTTGCATTTCGGATAGACTGTCCAGCATCCATCCTGGCATAGTTGCATCCTCAATATTGTCACGAAGCTCTTCTAATTGTGTATCACGAACTGTTCTGTCGGCAATGAAAGCAGAATCCTGCAGCATCAATTCGATCTCTTCAAAGAAATGGTTGTGCTTCATAAATTCCTGGTAGAAATAAAAGGGAATTCCAAAACCGTTGGGAATGGTCCCTTCCGCAAAACCAAAGGTACGCATGGTAGCAACATTGGCTACTTTAGCACCAAATCCGTCATACATGCCAAAAGAAATGTCATTTAAGGGAAGAATCGATTTGTAAGATAAGTTCAATGGAGGATTTTGCTCGCTAGTTGGCCGTTTGTTTTCATACCAGGCATTGACTTCTTCCAACGTTGCTTCTCTCAGCTCATAAGAGCTTTGATTGGTCTTGAAATAAATGTAGTGACCCAAGAGGTCTGCAATGCTGTCGTTCAGCAACGGATCGCGGATAAAAGCATTCGGAACATTGTCGTGAATAGCTCTCAGATTGACATGAGAAAGCGGAGTTTGTATCACCGAAGTAATAATTCCGCCCACACGCGGTAAGGAATTCGGAAGTGCTTCATACAAAACAATATCCCGGGAGTCAGGAACTTCCCCTGGGGTCATCAAACGAAAGAAGCCGTAACCTTCAGACTGGTTCAGTCCCCAGTAATTGATTCCGGAGTAAACATCGGATTCGAACAAAACCGGAACGCGTGAATTTTGGTACAGCGAGCTATTGTCCTGGTAGTCTTGTTCGTTGTTCGCCGTGATGAAATAAGACAGGTTATTGGTGAGATAAGGCATGTTTGCAGCCAATAATTCCTGGGTGCGTTGCACGGTTCCAAATGGTTTTGCTTCGTTATTGCTAAAATTGAAAGCGTAAGTTCCCAAAGTTCCGTTAGCAGAAAGAATATGTGGATTGTAGATCAATTGTCCTTTTATGAGAGTGGGAGACAGGTGGTTAATTCCAAGGTAATTTGCAAAATCAGCGTGAAGATCGTAGTTATTGCTGTTGATGAAATAGATCTTCGGCTCAGCTGTAAAAAAATCCAGGATAATGAATTTGGCGTATTCTACATCGTTCAGGTATTCAACCCAGGGAGTTCCGTTTTCTTCCGTAGAAACGGTATTAAAAGCGGAAAGTGTATTTAAAGTAACCAATGCGTGTTCGGAAGCGAGTGGAGTTGCTGCATTCAAAGGACCTTTTGCAGGCATGGCATTAAATTCGTCCGGATCATTTGTACCGTCATTATCGGTATCGTACGGATTATTTAAATCGTATTCCAATACGCGGTAGTGATTTAGCGGATAAGCGCGCAAAGGCTCCGTAATGACCGTTGTCCCGGCCTGGCCGAAAGTCATGGAGGTAATTAATGTGAATGCAGAATCCGGGTGATGCCGAACCTGAAGCATGTAGTATTTTCCACTGCTTGAATTCACTTCCAGCCGAACTTGTCCTTTTACATCCACCGAATAGTTCTGGATAGGTGCTTGCTGTCCGAAAGCAAACTGTGTGAGTATTACAAGAAGAAAGATGGTAAGCGTTTTCATGTATGCAATTTAAAGGTTCTCTGGCTGGAAGACGAGTTTATTGGGATATAAGTTGGGGGAAGGTACGGAAAGAGAATGAGAAAAAGAAACAGGTTTTCTGTTGCACCGGAAAAATGGAAGTAGGATGAACATTCAAACCTGATTTTAAAATGCTTCAATTAAATGATAGATGAAATAATTATAACGGGTTCTTTTGCTTTTTTCTAAGCACCCCGGTCGACCAAAGAGCCCATAATATCAGCACAGGTTGGAAGAATAATCGAGTCAACCGTTTGAGATCGGTATCTAGTCCGAAAGCATCAATTTCATGGGTGTATTGTGAAATGTTCCCGGGAAAAACAAGCACATAGAAAATGGCTAAGACGATGCCGACTTTTATTTTTTGTTTTACCCAAAATATCATAGCTAGTCCCAAAAGAATTTCCACAACTCCAGAAGAAACTACTATGAAGTCCATAAAATTGGGATTATCCGGAAGCCATCGGGGAACTTGTGCCAGGAATTCCGTTCGTTGAAAGGTCAAATGCCCAATACCGGCGAGTAACATAAATGCTCCAAGCAAGATCCGCATGATGTTTTGAAAAAGGGATGTTTTCATGTTTGACGGGATTGTAAGTGGTATCAAGTTACTCTTTTTTTCTGACGGATGAAATTTAGATTTTGAATAGAGTATGTAGGTATAAAACATGAATAGTAAGTTTCTGCAAAAAACAAAAAAGCCTCGCAAATTTTGCAAGGCTTTTTGTGTGGGAGATGAGGGATTCGAATGCTGACGCTTCGGTCAGCAACCCGACAATTGCTTTATTAAAAGCAATTCGTCCGGTCCCCCGACCCCCTCATCGTATTTCAACATAAAGTCACAGGTTCTTTTCCGGGATAAGTTCTTTAGTTTATACTCCAGGATTTGAGCTTCTCCCTTGGTTTCTTTTTGAATGTGCCACAATAATATCCATGGAGCGCCAATTTTTGTCGCTTTTTCAAATTTTCCGTTATGCCTTCTAAGCCGTTCGGAAATATTTTGAGTTGATCCCTTATAAAAAGTATCAGTAGATTTTGAATAGAGTATGTAGGTATAGAACATGAATAGTAAGTTTCCGCAAAAAACAAAAAAGCCTCGCAAAATTTGCAAGGCTTTCTTCTGTGGGAGATGAGGGATTCGAACCCCCGACCCCCTGCTTGTAAGGCAGGTGCTCTGAACCAACTGAGCTAATCTCCCGATCTTTTTGCTTTTTCCGGTTAACCGTTGTTTCCCGATTGCGAGTGCAAATATAAGGCATTATTTCATTTCGGCAAGCCCTTTTTGAAAAAAAACTTCAAAAAAATCATGGACTAAAAAGAAAGAACCGAAAATCAAGATCGTATCCGCTTTGTTTGCAGATTCTTGCGCTTTCTCAAGGGCTTTTACCGGAGAATTAAAAAAAAGTTTTTTTCCTGTAAACAAACCCGTTTTTTCCCGCAAATCTTCCAATTTCGCGCTTCTTGAATTGGCGAAGGTGGTGAAGTAAAAATGTGCTTCGGATGGAAATTCTTGCAGAATTGCGTCCAGGTCTTTATCTGAACTGGTACCATAGATGCAGTGAAGTGTTCCTTTTGTGANNAGGTTTTGAATGCCTTTTTCACGGATCGGCTGGCCAACTGCAAAACCAAGTGTTTCCAGGTAGTCACAAACCGCAGATACGATGGCGTAGTTTCCGACCTGGTAACCGATAATGCCTTTTGGTAATTGAATGTCCGTTTTTGGCAGGATGATCTCAGTTTCCATTTCTGCCGCTTTGCTTTCGAAAACGGGGAAGGTCTCCGGATCTTTTTCGCCCAAAACAACCGGAACGTGCTTTTTAATAATCCCGGCTTTTTCAACCGCAATTTGCGCGCGCGTATCGCCAAGTATGTTGACGTGATCCAATCCGATGTTGGTGATTACGGAAATAAGCGGTTGAATGATGTTTGTGGAGTCTAATCTTCCTCCCAAACCCACTTCTGCGATGACGATCGAGCAATTGTTCTGCTGAAAGAAGGAAAGTGCCATCATCCAGGTAATTTCGAAGAAAGATGGGGCAATGTTCCAGGAATGATTTCGCACTTTTTCGCAAAATTTAATCACAAATTGTTCGTCTATTGTCTTCCCGTTGATGCGGATGCGCTCTGTAAAATCGAAAATGTGCGGCGAAGTGAACAGTCCGGTTTTTTCTCCGCTTTCCGTAAGAATAGAAGCAAGCATATTGGATACGGAGCCTTTTCCGTTTGTACCGCCAACGTGGATAAAACGCATTTCTTTTTCCGGGTTCCCGAAAAAAGCACTCAGTTCTTCGATATTTTTTAATCCCGGATTGTAGGCTTGTGCCCCCAGGTTGTGGTAAGCCGGGAATTGTTGAAACAACCAATCGATGGTTTCAGAATAGTTCATGGATTATTGTGCTTTGAAGCTGTAAGTAATAGTTCCTTCTTCAATTGGTTTTTCAGAGTACTCGAAACGGGATTTTTTGGCATATCGTTCTGCAAGTTCTACACAACATTGATTTGCTGTTGGCGGGGCTTGTGATTGTGCCCAATAGACATCTCCGTTGGAATTGACTTTGACCTTAACCACAATTGTTTCTGAAATTCCTTTTCCACACATGTAGCCTGGAATCTTGATGTAATCGTCATTGTTTTGATAAGCCTTTCTGCCATTCAGATTATAGCTCATCAATGTTGATCCTTTTACACCTGAATTTTCACCTGCTTTTAATCCGCTTCCACCTTCCTGCTTCTGCTGTTGTCTTTTCTTTTCCCTTTCTTCACGTTCTTTCTTGCGTTTATCCATTTCTTTCTGGATCTTTTCGCGCTCAGCAGCACCGCCGGCAAGTTCAAACTGTTTCTTTTCAAAGTCGAAGACAGATTCCTCTGTACTTTGGTTTTTTGGCTGTTCTTGCCTCGGTTGTGATGATTTGGAAGATGC
The DNA here is from genome assembly GCA_002432565.1 of Flavobacteriales bacterium UBA5869. Lineage (GTDB taxonomy): Bacteria > Bacteroidota > Bacteroidia > Flavobacteriales_D > Crocinitomicaceae > Fluviicola. Next base: position 10,178 of record DJFP01000015.1, on the reverse strand, counting down.
TTCTGTTGTCTCCGGACGGTCTTCGCGAATTTCTCCGCCTTCTTTGGCTTCCGGAAGTCCATCTCCATTTTGACCTTCGTAATTGAACTGTTCGGGAGGCGTTTCTTTCACATTTTGATTGTTCAAACTGAACTGGGTTGTGTCGGAAACCTCGCTGAAAGACATTTCATTCAAGCCTTCATAATTGTCTATGATCGTCTTGGTATAAATGGAACCGATTCCCAGGGCCACAGCTCCCAGAAGGACGTATGTCATAATTACGGGTTGGCGGGTTCTTGCCTGGTAAGCGCCATAACGTTTGTTTCGGTGCTCGAAAATTGTTTTGAAATTCTTCGCATGGAATTCCTCCCATTCACTGTTGTCTACATACTGGTAGAGTGAAAAAATAATAATGAGTATAAACAGAATATATACGAACAACATAAACCCTCTTAGTAAACCAGACTAAATCTACAAGTAAAAAACGAAGAAATCGGTTTTTAAACGACTTTTAACGAAAACTAGTTTGCGCTAATTCGGATAACGATTGCTTCTTTTACGTTTCTTGAACCAGATACTTTATTGAAACGGGCCTGGTCTTTCACAATATTGATCACCTGGTTTATTAAAACCATATCGTTGGTTGTTGAACCGTTTTTCACAAAGGTTGGTTTCCCGATAATATTTCCGCTTGGGTCAACCAATACGGACAGCACAATTTTACAGTTTTCGTCGGATTGGATATTGTTGGTGTTCGGCTGTTGTACCAGGAAACGTCTTACATTTCCGCCGCTTCCGTCACCTCCTGAACCCGGACCATTTCCATTTCCGTCATCGTTCCCGATTCCATGACCATTTCCAGTACCGCTTCCGCCGCCGCTTCCACCTGTTCCGAATGGGTTATCGCTGACATGCTGTGCGCTCGGAGGATTATTATTGGGTTTTGTTGTATTGGTTTGATTGGAACCACCTGATTTTACGTGAGAACTGCTTGAATGTTGTGTCAGCAATTCTTCCATTTGTTCCGGAGTGTCTTCCGCTTTTTCTGATTTGGTAGGCGTTCCTGATCCGCCGCCGCCAGTTCCGGTTGGTAAATCTTGNNAATTCTACGGGAACTAATTCCATTTCCATGTCCTTGTACAATAATTGCTCAGGAAGCGGGGGAGTGGGAATACGGTATCCGAGAAAATGGAGAATGGCCAATAGCAGTGTAAATGCAGAGATTGCAATGATACCTGCAACCTTGCGATCCTTGATCTCTTCGGCTTTTACTGTTTCAAATGCAAATTCATCCATAATTCAATCTTTTATTGTTCCGGGGTTTGAAGTCCTTTTCTCTAAATTACCACTCACTGCCGGAATCGTTCAATTTTTTAATGACTTTTAGCAAAACTAATTAGCTACTATTCGAATAACAACAGCAGTTTTGGTGTTTTTCGTCGTATTTGTCTTGTTAAATTTAGCCTGCTCTTTAACCACTTTAATTACTTGCTCGATCAAGGTGACATCATTGGTTGTCGAACTGTTTTTTATAAAGACGGGTTTACCCACAACATTTCCATCAGGATCAACGGTTACCGACAGGACAATTTTAGCATTCTCGTCCGACTTTATATCGTTCGTATTGGGAGCAGATATTAGGAAACGAGCAGTGTTTTCAGCTTTGGGATCTTCGTTTTGATCGTCTCTCGCATCCAAAAGATTGCTGCCTCTGAATTTTCCATCGTGGATTCCACCTGTTCCGAATGGATTATCATTCACATGTTTTGTGCCGGAAGGATTGTTATTCGGAAGGTGCGTGTTGGTCATGTTTGAATTTCCTGATGTAATATGAGCAGAACTACTTTGGGTTGTCAAAACCTGCTCTGTTTGAAGCGGAGTTATTTTAGTCTTGTCGGTTTTTACAGGAGTTCCGGTGGTCTGACTTCCCTGGCGCGTTTGTTCCAATAGTTGCGCATCAAGCGGAACATAAGTCATTTCTTCGCTCACTGCAGGTTTGGAAAGCGGAGGATTTGAAATGCTATATCCAATGAAACAAAGCAAAGCTGTAAATAACGCAAAAGCCGTGAATGCTGTGATTCCGGCTATTTTACGGTCCTTTAACTGAACTTTTTTCTCTGTTTCAATACTGAAAGCCATAATTCCTGTTTTTTTAAGTAACTATCCAGCCTTGGTAGCAATTACAAACTTCAATTGATGCTTCAATCCCATTTGTAACAGGTCTATCAATTCCTGGACATCGAGGTCATACGCAGGACGAAGCACTACGGTTTCATCTTTTCGCAATTTTGTTTCCTGCAGCAAGCGTACTTCCAGGTCTTGTGGAGCTACTTCCTCTTTATCCAGGTAATAGCGTTTCTCGCTGGTAACTGTCAATGTCAAATGAGAACCGACTCTGGTGTCCGTTTCCTTTGCATCCGGAAGCGGTACTTTGATCACGTTCGGGTTTGCCAATGTTGAGATAATCAGGAAGAACAAAAGCAGGAAGAACATGATGTCGCTCATGGAAGAGGATTCCACTCCTGCATGAAAGCGTTTTTTACGTTTTATTGCCATTTTCCGGGGCGTTGAATGATATTAATAAATCCTAAGTTCGTAGACTGGATTTTCAAGGCATAACTGTCGATCATCGCATTCAGTACGTGATATGCGGAATAAGCGATAATACCTACGACCAATCCGGCACCGGAACTAATCATTTTCTCGTATAAACCTCCGGAGATGTTACCGATACTTACGTTTTCAGAAATGGAAATGTTGTAGAAAATCTTAATTACCCCGGCAATCGTACCGATGAATCCGAAGGTTGGCGCAATACCGGCAATCAAACCAAGTGTACCCATTCCTTTTTCCATCTTACCAATTTCGATATTGGCAACTTTGTCCATGTTGGATTCTATCTCTGAAACGGGCCTTCCGATTGTTTGAATCCCTTCCGCAACAACCGAACCGAATGCACTTTGATCGCGCTGTACCGTATTCAATGCATCCTGGATATTTCCTTTTTCCAGATTCATGCGAATGTCATTCAATAAATTGGAATTGTATACGGACATACGTTTGATGTAACGGTAGCGCTCAATAACAACATACAGGGTGTAAAACAACAAAATAATAATGGGAATGATGAAGACCCCACCTTTCATCACGAATTCAAGTGCTGTGATCTTTTCACCCGCTTTTGCTGCTTTTTCTTCAGCTTCCGGAACGCTGTCTTTAACGATTTGCGCCAGGCTCAACAACGGAGTTGCCAAGAATAAAATAGTAAATATTGCTGCTTTTCTCATCTGGTTTATAAATGAATACATGAATCAATTTCCAAAAATACGTCCCAATAACAGATGATTTTCCCTTCAACTAAAGAGATATTCACAGTATTTTGTTTATAGGGATGGGAGTTTTGCGATTCGCGTGTGTACTTTTAATAAGCCGGAAAAGCCGATTTGGTTACAGCTTGAAGAATTTTCACTTCCGTAAAGATTTTGAAGATCCTGTGGATTTTTTAAAACTCAGTTTCAGCCAAATAAATCCAATNNATGGTTACAAAAATGGACATGGTAAAACCAATTCCTCCCAGAATCCCGACCCCAAATAATTGGCTCCAGGTTGTTTCTTTTGGTTTTTCAGCCAGTTTTAAACGGATTGATAACCAGCTGAAAAGGAAGATTCCGAGTGGTTTCCCTAAAACTAGTCCCAGGATGATTCCAAGGCTTGCGGGTTCCAGTAAAGCTGCTGTCCAGTCTGCTCCGATCGGAATAGCGGTATTCACCAAAGCAAACAGGGGAAGAATGATAAACGGAACAGGATAGTGCAATATTCTCTGCAAACGGTTAGCGGGTGATTTTGAGCCGGGTTTATCGGAAACCGGGATTGCAAATGCAAGCAATACTCCGGAGATGGTAGCGTGAATTCCGGATTGGAGCATAAAGTACCACATCGCAATTCCAAGAGGGATATAGATCCATAACGAACGGACTTTTAGTTTGTTCAGGACCAATAACGTTATAAATATCCCGATTGCAAGTGCAAAATTCAACCAAAAGATGGTTTTGGTATAGAAAACACCAATCACCACGATTGCTCCCAGATCGTCAATTACCGCAAGTGCTGTGAGGAAAACTTTAATGGAAAGCGGAACTCTGTTTCCCAGAAGGGAAAGTGCTCCCAAGGCAAATGCGATATCTGTCGCCATTGGAATCCCAAAGCCCGAAACACTTGGTTTTCCCAGGTTTGTGAAAATAAAAATTCCCGCAGGAACAAGCATTCCTCCCAATGCGCTGAAAATGGGAAGTGTTGCGTTTTTAAGCGAAGAAAGCTCACCGGTTGTAAATTCGTGCTTTAGCTCCAGTCCAACCAGTAGGAAGAAAACTGCCATCAGTCCGTCATTGACCCAGTGTTCCAGTTTTAAACCGGCAAACGAAGTTTCCCAAATTTCAACATACGAATGTTCAATGGAAGAATTTGCCAATAAAAGGGACAGAGCGGTAAATGCAATCAGTGTTAAACCACTCGATTTCTCGCTTTCAAAAAATAGTTTAAATAAACCGCTGTTTGACTTTCTTTTTGCCATGATCAAGAGTCCAAAAGTTCAAGCGTTATCAGTTCAAAAATCGTATTTGAACTTTTCATTCCGATGGTTATCGGAATTTTAGCACCTGAACAATGAGTTGGTTTACACCAACTGGTTTAATGCGATTTCGAAAGCTGATTTTGCAATTCCTGTTTTAGAAGGATTGGAGGCATGTGCTTTTTTTAATGCATCCCCAATGATATTACTGGTATCCTCGAAAATTCCGTGGTCCGTTAATTCTTTCAGGTCATTACTCATTAAATAGGCAAATACACGCGCCATCCCGCAGTTTGAAATGAAGTCAGGGATCACAGAAATGTGATTGTCAGCGTAATCAGCAATTGGTCCGAAGAAAATCTCTTTATCTGCGAACGGAACATTCGCTCCGGCAGCAATCACCTGTACCCCGGATTTGATCATGCGTTCTACCTGCTCTTGTGTAATTAAACGCGATGCAGCACATGGGATAAATACATCTGCCCGGATATCCCAGATTTTAGCATTGATCTCGTCGAATGATTTCAGCTCCGGGTGTACGATCTCGTTCCCTTTTTTAGTCAGGAATAAATTTTTGATCTCTTCGAAAGTGAACCCGTTTTCGTTGATCAAACCACCAACACGGTCAATGATCCCAACGATTTTTGCTCCGGACTGTGCCAGGTAATACGCTCCTGCCGAAGCAACATTTCCCCAGCCCTGAACGATCACTTTTTTATCTTTCAGATCGCCGCCCCAAATATCGTAATAATGAGCAACTGACTGGGCAACTCCATACCCGGTGATCATGTCTGCTACAACATATTTCTTTTCTACGCTCGGGCTGTATTGTTTGTCTTCGATAACTTTTAAAACACCTTGTCTCAACTGACCGATGCGGTTGATTTTTTGAGCTTCTCTCGGCTGGAAGTGTCCGTTAAAAACACCTTCCTGCGGATGCCAGATTCCACAATCCTCAGTAATCGGAATTACTTCATGGATTTCATCCACATTTAAGTCGCCTCCGGTTCCGTAATAATGTTTCAAAAGCGGAGTAACGGCAGCATACCAGCGTCTTAAGACGCCTTCTTTGCGCGGGTCTTTCGGATCAAAGTTAATTCCTGATTTCGCCCCGCCGATCGGAGGTCCTGCTACGGTGAATTTTACTTCCATCGTTTTTGCAAGGCTTTCTACTTCACGTTTGTCCAAACCTACACGCATTCGGGTACCACCACCGGCAGCTCCACCGCGCAGAGAGTTGATGACTACCCATCCTTCTGCTTCAGTTTCAGCATCTTTCCACTCGAAAACGATTTCCGGGCGCTTATTTTCAAACTTGTGAAGTAAATCTTTCATATTAACCTATTCGTTGAACTATTCAAATATTGAGGCACAAAAGTAGGAATTATTGATCTTTTGGCGGTGAATTCTCGGGTAAACTTTGCAAACCATAGGAATCCTAAGGCATATGATGAACTCCGCCTATGACGTTTTTGGACGCTCCCGTAACGCTGGAAATACAGTTCGGTTCATTGTTTAGGTTCAATGCACCCAGCAATCCGAAAATCAGAGCTTCCTTGTAATCAATCAGTTCGCTGTCGACCGGGATGATTTCACCGGTGTAATAGCGTTTCAGGCGTTCGATTAAAAAGGTATTCTTTGCACCACCTCCTGTTATCATGATGCGTTTCAGCTCTTTTTGGGTGCAGATCTCACCGATTTGGATGGCGATATGTTCAACAACGGTTGCCAGGTTGTTTTCAATGTCCTTGTCAAACTTCAGAAGCGGGTAGAAGTACTGTTCCAGCCATTCTGTTCCCAATGATTTCGGGCCTGATTCCTTGTAATAATCCAGGCTGTTCAATAGGTCAAGCAGGAAATAGTTCAATTCACCGGCTCGTGCCAAATCCCCGTTTTTGTCGTACTCCAGGTTCCTTGAACGAGCCAGTTTGTTCATAGGAAGATTCGCCGGGCAAATATCGTAAGCCTGTAAAATTCCTTTTTCTTCGAAGCTGATATTGGCAAAACCACCGATGTTGATAAATCCGTCTGCTCTTGCTCCGAATAAATACTGATCCCCGATAGGGACTAATGGAGCTCCCTGGCCCCCATAAAGTACATCTTTGGTGCGGAAATCCCCGATAGTTCGGAGACCTGTTTTTACGGCTATAACTGCAGGATTCCCGATTTGTGTGGTAAAACCTCTTGCCGGTTGATGGAAAATGGTTTGTCCATGCGATGCAACAGCATCGATTTCATCATTTTTTAATCCGTTTTCCACGATAAACTGGTTAATGCATGAGGAAAAGAAAATTCCCAGGTCGTGGTCCAGGGTCATTAATTGTGAACCGGATAATTTGCTGGCTTCATGCAGGCTTGAGAGCAGGATTTCTGAAAATTGGAAAGTGTGAGACGCATGAATAGTAAACTCCCAATTCTTTTCAGAAACCTTCGAATATGTTGCATAAGTAACATCAACTCCATCCAGTGAAGTACCTGACATTAAGCCGATTATTTTGAATGAATTCATAAAAGACGAAAATTAAGTTTTTATCGGTACATTTGTCTCCTGAACAAATATAAAATAAACTGCGATACAGATGAATTTCGAATTGACAGAAGAACAAAAAGCAGTAAAAGAAGCTGCGCGTGATTTCGCTCAAAACGTATTAAAACCTGGGGTTATAGATCGAGACAGAGATCAAAAATTTCCTGTTGAAGAAATGAAACAATTGGGTGAACTTGGATTCTTAGGAATGATGGTTGATCCGAAATATGGAGGTGGAGGTATGGACACTATGTCCTATGTATTAGCGATGGAAGAAATTTCGAAGGTAGATGCATCCACTTCTGTTTGTATGTCGGTAAACAATTCTTTGGTATGCTGGGGATTGGAAAAGTTCGGTAATGAAGAGCAAAAGCAAAAATTCCTGGTTCCTCTTGCTAAAGGTGAGAAGATCGGAGCATTCTGTCTGTCTGAGCCTGAAGCAGGTTCTGATGCAACGTCTCAGCGTACAACAGCGGTTGATATGGGAGATTACTACCTGTTAAACGGAACGAAGAACTGGATTACAAATGGTTCTACCGCATCTACTTATATCGTTATTGCTCAAACAAATCCTGAATTGGGCCACAGAGGAATCAACGCTCTGATCGTCGAAAGAGGAATGGAAGGATTCATCGTTGGAGCTAAGGAAGATAAATTGGGAATCCGCGGAAGTGATACGCATACGTTGCTATTCAATGATGTTAAAGTTCCGAAAGCGAACCGCATCGGTGAAGACGGATTTGGATTCAAGTTCGCTATGAAAACACTATCCGGAGGTCGTATCGGGATTGCTGCCCAGGCTTTGGGAATTGCTGCGGGAGCTTTTGAATTGGCAGCAGCATATTCGAAAGAGCGTAAGGCATTCGGAAAAGAAATTTACAAACACCAGGCAATTGCATTTAAGATTGCAGATATGGCTACGGAAATTGAAGCAGCTCGTTTATTGGTTTACCGTGCCGCAGCCGACAAGGATGCAGGAAGAAACTTTGATCAGTCTTCTGCTATGGCGAAGTTATACGCTTCCAAAGTAGCAATGGAGCAAACAGTTGAGGCTGTTCAGATTCACGGAGGTTACGGATACGTAAAAGAGTATCACGTTGAACGTTTGATGCGTGATGCGAAGATTACTCAGATTTACGAAGGAACTTCCGAAGTACAGAAGATCGTTATTTCAAGAAATATTTTGGCGGATTAATCATCGGTTATAAGACATAAAAACAGTAAGGGCGGAAAATTTTCCGCCCTTACTGTTTTTATCAATTTTCGTCAGTAGGGACACGATGCTTCGCGTCCCTACTGGTTTATTATAAATATGGAATCACCTTTTCCAACGAAATTCCCCTTGAACCTTTCAACAGGATCAACAAGTCTGCTGGCGGATTCTGTGTAAAATGCTCGATCAGCGGTTCCGTCGATTTCAAGAAAATCGCATTCGGATGCATTCCCTTGAATTTCAAAAACTCCTCCCCGATAAAAAATCCGCTTAGGCGCAAGTCGATAGTCTGCTGAATGACTTCTTCATGTACCATCGGAGCGTCATCGCCCATTTCGCGCATATCTCCCAGGATAAAAATCTTTGCATGATTATCGATTTTTGCAAAACTGGATAGGGCAGAGCGCATACTTGTCGGATTGGCATTGTAGCAGTCAACGATCAGTGTGTTCTTTTCCGTTTTAGTAACCTGGGAGCGATTGTTGTTAGGTTCGTACGCTGAAATAGCTTTGTTGCAATTCTCGGGGCTTATTCCGAAGAATCTTCCAATGCGTATTGCCGCCAGGAAATTGATGAAATTGTATTCTCCTACCAGGTTTGTTTGAATAGCCGGACTTTTGTAATTCGGTTCAAACCATTCCATTTCAACCAGGGGATTCAGTTTCAACAGGGATCCTCCAAGTTCCGAATCGTCATTGTAAAAATGCTTCTGTGCGGATGCAGGCAGTTTACCCGTAATCGTTTCGTCCTGTTTGTTGGCAAAGATATGGCCGTTTTCGTGCGCCAGGAAATCGAAGAGCTCGGTTTTGGTTTTAATCACACCTTCCAGTGATTTGAATCCTTCCAGGTGGGCTCTGCCAATATTTGTGATAATACCGTGAGTTGGCAAAGCGATTTCAGCCAGCTCTTTGATGTCTCCGGGTTTATTTGCCCCCATTTCAATAACAGCAATTTCATGTGTTTCATTCATTTGTAAAAGTGTCAGGGGAACACCAATGTGGTTGTTGAAGTTTCCTTGCGTGAAATGAACACGGTATTGAGTGGCTAATACAGCTGAAATAAGCTCTTTCGAAGTTGTTTTTCCGTTGCTTCCCGTAATTCCGATAACCGGGATATGGAATTGTTTTCGGTGATACCTTGCTAAGTCCTGAAGAGCCAAAAGAACGTCATCTACTAAAATTGTTTTTCCATCAATATGATAGTCCGGATTATCAATTACTGCAGCAATAGCTCCAAGCCTGATGGCTTCTTCAGCAAAGGTGTTTCCGTCAAAATTGGCTCCTTTCAAACAAAAGAACAAAGAACCCTTTTGAATTTTTCGTGTGTCGGTTTCTACATCGGTACCGGATTGAAATAAATTATATAATGCTTCCATTTGTATCATAAAAAAACCCTGACGTCCATCAGATGACGGAGTCAGGGTTTCTATTTAAGATTAAAGATTATTTTTTCTTTTGTTTCTTTTTACCATAGTTGTGTCCAACAGGGCTTCCTACACGATCCATCGCACAACGGAATCCGATTGTACAAGTTGATTGTGCTTCATCCAGGAATCTTCTTGATCCGGCATTCAACCAGTAAGCGCGATCTCTCCATGAACCTCCTTTGTAAACTCTTGATTTATCAGAGATCAAAGTTGTCGGCCAGGATGTTCTGTCTTCAGGTTTGATCGGAGTACCGTTCAAATCGTAAGTCTCGTATTCATTTTGGTACATGATCAGGTGCGGATCACGAGTTGCTTCGTTGATACCGTTTTTACGATCATCGTTATCGTAGTAAATAGAGCTTTCGATATCACCGTCCAAATAATCAATGTAATCATCTTTACGGTAGTTCAAACGACCGATGTTTTCTTCTTCCGTTACATTTCTGTACTTCAATTTACCAGGAGT
>DJFP01000252.1:4999-33795 GCA_002432565.1 Flavobacteriales bacterium UBA5869 | reverse complement strand
GAGCTTTAGCGCAAGCGTTTCGGAATTATGTGTACATTTGTCGAGACTATGAATAAGCGCATGAAAACCGTTGGTGTCATTGGAGGAGGTAGCTGGGCTACCGCTTTGGTGAAGATATTGTGTAATAATTTTGCGCAGGTAAATTGGTTTGTTCGACGGGAGGACCAGGTGGCTCATATCATGAGGTATAAGCACAATCCTACTTATTTACAATCAGTTGAATTTGATCTGAACCAGATCCATGTTTCCAATGACCTGGAAGAAATCATCAAGCGATGTGATGTATTGATCGTTGCAACACCTTCCGCTTTTTTGGTGGAATTGTTCAAAGACACAACTCCTGAACTTTTCAAAGGGAAAATTGTTTTTTCGGCCGTAAAAGGAATTGTTCCGGAATACAATGCAATTCCTGCTCGTTTTTTTCACAAGACGTTCGGAACACCTTACAAAGATATCGGGATCATTTGCGGACCTTGCCATGCAGAAGAAGTAGCCCTGGAACGCTTGTCCTACCTGACTGTTGCTTGTCAGCATGAAGGAATTGCTGCNNGATTTATTCGGAACGGAGCTTTCAGCGGTTTTGAAAAACGTTTACGCACTCGCTTCAGGAATTTGTTCCGGTTTGGGTTATGGAGACAATTTCCAGGCTGTTTTGATTGCAAACGCTATCCAGGAGATCGAGAATTTTATTGATGAAGTAAGCCCGATCCACCGCGATGTAAAATCATCTGCTTACCTGGGAGATTTATTGGTTACGGCTTATTCCAAATTCTCGCGCAACCGGACTTTCGGTTTCATGATCGGGAAAGGATATTCTGTAAAAACAGCGCAGTTGGAAATGGATATGATCGCTGAAGGCTATTACGCAACGAAATGCGTGAAAGAGATCAACAAGAAATTCCAGGTTGAAATGCCTATTCTGGAGGCGGTTTACAATATTTTGTACGAGAAGATCTCGCCGGTAATTGAGATGAAGATTCTTACTGATAAACTCGCGTAGGAACGCGATGCATCGCGTTCCTACCATATTTTACCTTTCAATTCCGTTCCCTAAACTGCTTTGGTGTTTCTCCGGCATGTTTCTTAAAGAACAAATGAAAGTACGGGTAATTATCAAACCCCAGTTCATCGGCAATTTCCTGGATACTTTTTGAATCACTGACTAATTTTCGTTTGATCTCCAGGATTAATCTTTCGGCAATTAACTGCGAGGTACTTTTTCCGGTACAGGACAAACAGATCCGGTGCAGATGCTTGGTTGTCATTGCCAGTTCCGAAGCATAGAAAGAAGCATTTTTCTGCTCGATATAATGTTCGTCCAGCAACTTTACGAAGTGGTGGAAATAATCCTGGTACAGGCTGTTTTTTGAATTGTCGGAGGGAGTTTGTTCCCCATAAATCCGGGCAAGGTCTGCATAGATCAATTGGCTCAGGCCGGCGATCTTTAAAAAAGAATGCCTGGTGTTTTCTTTGTATTCAGATATGATCTCTGTGAAGCGCTGTTTTAATACCAACGCTGTCTCTTCGGTGATTTCTAATTTCGGATTGGAATCCCGCGACTGGAAGAAGGGCCATCGGTAAAGCTCAAAGTGCGTCACATACAATTTGTAAAAATCTTCCGAATGGAAAAAGATCCAGCCTTCCGCTTCTTCCTCAAACTCCCAATGATGGATTTGTTCCGGCTGCAAAAAAAACACACTGTTCGGATGAATGGAATAGGAGTTGAAATCAATATCGTGTCTTCCAATACCTTTTTCAAAAAAGACTGTTAAGTAGAAATCATGCTTGTGCGGATGATTAATGTCCGAATGATATTTGTGGAGGTGTTCCGAGAAGCGATTCACGTAAAAAGCCTGTAACAGACCGTTTTCATCAAATTTTTCTATGGGAAGTCTTGGTAAATCCATTCTTAAAGATATTAAAAATGTCTGAATAGTGTAATTATTTGAGATAAAGAATTAAGAACAAAACGGATCGTTCCCGGTACCTTTGTAAAAAAAAGTCATGTCAGATTTTAAATGGGTGCTCAATGGAACTTGTCCGATCTGCGGAAAAGGGAAAGTTTTCGAAACAAAAGGGTCTTTACTGCATTTGAAGGCTCCGAAGATGTACGAGCGCTGTTCGGAATGTAATTATAAGTTTGATAAAGAACCGGGTTACTTCTTCGGGGCGATGTATATCAGTTACGGAATGGCCATTGCGGAATTAATTGCCGTTTTCTTGCTGATTACCTGGTTTGTTCCTCTTGGAGTACTTTTCGGAATTATGTTCGCGGTATTGATGTTGACCATGTTTTTCAACTATCGTGTATCCCGGATCCTTTGGATCCATATTTTTCATGAGTAAATGGAATTTCACATCAAATAGGTTTAAAGTACGTTGCACTATGTCTCGTAAAAAGAAATAGGACCTTTCTGTAATCTTAAACCGCGCACACTGTCCCAATTACACGTCCGGAAATCGATACCAATACTTGAAGTTGTTACCCGTCCTTTGATTGTCAGATGAAATAAAAGTCTTCCGTTTCGGCTACTTAGGCCGAAAAGTGCTTTCCATTTGGGATCCTGATCCCTTCTTTTCGTGCATAAGTCCGAAAGGGAAGGCTGCTCGAAAGCCGTAATTGGGATAAAGGCTACCTCGTATTACGTTTCAATGAAACTATACTTTGTCTTCAATCCACTTTGTGGCTTTCTTTTGCCCACTTACCTCAGTATTGACTTTTTGAGAAAGCCATACTTTCGTCTTCATGAGCGTGCTCATTCTTCTGCTTTGGCAAAAAGTAGGAATATCGAGAAGTTGGAAGTTATTGCTGTTATTTTTGAGTGAATGATGAAAGAATATGAATTTGAAAATTATCTTGTATTAAATTCAGACTACTAAATCCATTTTCGTTCATATTGATTTTCAGTTGTATATAGAATTGGATATATTAGTTCCACGCTACAAAATGAAAACAAATGAAGAAAATCCTACTATTCACAAGTTGTTTATTCAGCTTTGGTTCAATGGCCCAAACCAGCCAGGCAGACTTTGAAAATTATTGTCAGCAGGCTTATGCCGCTTATGCCGCTGTTCCGAAAGGAATCCTGGAGGCTGTTTCTTTTACCCAAACCAGGATCTCTTATTTGACGGCTTCGGAATTGGAATCTTGTTCCGGACTTCCCAAATCTTATGGGTTTTTAGGAATGGTTGCCAAAGGGAAGGGTTATTTCAAAGAGAATATGAAATTGGTCTCTCAACTTTCGGGAGTTCCGTTGGTTCAGATAAAGCAGGATCCGGCCATGGAGATTCACGCTTTTGCAAAAGTCGTGAATGAGTACATGTCTGAATTGAAAGGCAATTCGCTCCAAAATACCCTGAAGGAAATTTTCGGAAGATTATCTTATTTATCGGATTCAGGCAGGGTCAATAGTTATGCCAGAGATGCCGAACTGTATGAATTATTCCGATTCCTGAACAAGGACGAAAATTCCGCTCAGTATCATTTTCCAAACTACAATTTTGATTTGGTAAGCCTATTCGGTGCAGAGAATTTTGCGGTATTAAGTGCTTCAAAAGTCATTTTTTCCGAAACCGGTATCCAAACTCCCTCCGGTCAGAAGTACATGGTGAAGAAGACGGGAAATAGCTTAAAGTCCACGGAATACGGACCGGCAATCTGGAACCCTGCACCAAGCTGTAATTTCAGTTCGAGGAGCGGAACGGCAATTTCAGCCATTACCATCCACACCATTCAGGGGACATACGCCGGGGCAATTTCCTGGTCGCAGAATTGTTCTTCCAGTGTTTCTTACCATTACGTAGTTCGTTCATCAGACGGACAGGTAACCCAAATGGTCCTGGAGGCGAATAAAGCCTGGCATGTTGGATCTGAGAATCCGTATACCATCGGGTATGAGCATGAGGGTTATGTGAGTCAGGCGCAATGGTATACCAGTGCTTTGTACAATGCTTCTGCCGGAATCACAAGAGACATCTGCCAAAGCGGATATGGGATTAATCCACTCAGGACCTTTTCCGGAGCGGCAACTACGGGTACAAATGTATTGGGAGGCTGCACCAAGATCAAAGGCCACCAGCATTTTCCAAATCAAACTCACACCGATCCCGGCATTTACTGGGATTGGGCACTTTACTATCGATTAGTGAATAACAATCCGACACAAAATACTTTGAGTGCGGCAAGCGGAACATTTACCGATACCGGTGGTAACGGAGCCAATTACAGCAATGATCAACGTTATTTTACCCTGATCCAGCCGGCAAATGCAAGTTCTGTGACTTTGAATTTCACCAGCTTTTCCCTGGAAGCTAATTGGGATTACCTCTACATTTACGATGGAGCTACCAACAGTGCTCCTTTGATCGGAACTTATACCGGAACAACGTCTCCCGGAACCATTACTTCATCCAGTGGAGCTTTGCTGATAGAATTTAGAAGTGATTGCGCAACTACTGCTGCAGGCTGGGTTGCAAACTGGAGCAGTGTAATTACCAATCCGGCTTTGGGCGACGCAGTTCCACCTATGACAACTATAAGCGTTCCAGTAACATGGATCACACAGAATTTCACGGCAAGCTATACCGATACGGATAATTCCGGTGGAAGCGGAATCGATAAATCATTCTACCAGGTTACGGATCTGAATGGTGGAGACTGGCGCTCAAACGGAACAAAAGGCTTTTTCAATGATAACTTTGACCAGGCTGCGATCCATTCAAGCTGGACATCTCAATCCGGAGTGTGGGGATTGAGCGCCGGTAACCTTGTTCACAGTGATGAATCCAATGGAAATTCCAACCTGTGGGCCAGTGTCACCAGCAATCTGAGTAACCGCTACCTGTATCATTGGTCCGGAGCCATGTCGGGGACCGGAACAAACCGCCGGGCGGGATTGCATTATTTCTGCAGCGACCCTGCTTTGCCGAACAGGGGGAATTCCTATTTTGTGTTTTTCCGCTTGGACAACGATAAGATCCAGATTTACGAGGTTACCAATGATGTTTACAGTTTGGTCGATGAGACCACTTATGACTTCAACGTAGATCAATGGTATGATTACAAAGTGGCTTATGACCGGATTACCGGAAAGCACCAGGTTTATATCAATAATGTATTATGCAGGACCTGGACAGATCCGACACCTTTGACAACCGGGAATTATATTTCCTTCCGTACCGGAAATTGTGTTTACAAAGTAAATGATCTGAGGGTTTATCGTTCCCGGAGTTCAAACACTGCAATTACCGTCGGAGCATCAGGTGATATGCGCTATGAAAGCCCAAATTCATCTACATCGGCCGGTCGTATAAAATCCATTGTTCAGGACGTTGCCGGAAATTTATCTGCAGTTGCAGCGCAGGATGTAAAAATCGACTGGACGAGTCCTTCTGCAATCCAGGTAGTCAATGACGGTTTGTTTGCCGATGCATCAACTACGACCAGTAATTCCATGCTGGAAGCGAATTGGACGGCTTCTTCCGATACAAATTCGGATATTGCAAATTATTGGGTATCGATCGGCACGTCTCCCGGAGCTGAGGATATCGTTCAGTGGACCAATAACTATTGGAATACCACTGTCAGTATCGGTGGGCTGAGCCTTACTGCAGGAACTACTTATTATGTTTCTGTCAAGGCTGAAAACGGGGCAGGCGCATTCTCTTCAATCGTTTCTTCAAACGGACAGACGGTTGTTGCGCCGACAAATCCTCCTTCGGCTTCATTCCAGCTTCAGAATACCTATGTTTGTTCAACTGATTCACTCATGTTCCAGAATACTTCTATAGACGGAACAAGCTATTCCTGGTTCTTCCAGGGTGGGTCTCCGGCAACAAGTAATCAGGTGAATCCGTGGGTACATTTTCCGGTATCCGGATCTTACCAGGTGCAATTGATTGCTTTCGGGCCAATTACTTCAGATACTGTTCAGCAAGTGGTCGATGTGGTGGTGAATTTACCTTCAAGTGCTCAATTCAGTATCAATGCGGATACGCTTTATCTGCCGAATGCGGTTTTAAATTGTACAAATGCATCGGCGAATGCAAACGGTTACAATTGGGATTTTGGCGATGGAACACAAAGTCAGGACGAAAACCCATGGCATAATTATCAAAGCGCAGGAATCTATGAATTGAAACTGACTGCTGTGAATGATGCCTGTCCGGATGATGTTATGAGCCGTTTTATTCAGGTGATAGGCGTGGCTGGTATTACAGACCAGGATGAATTTAAATGGATGGTATATCCGAATCCTGCTCCAGATCATTTGATCATTGAATCGGAGAAAGCGGAAGGTACAGTTTATTTAACCGANNTGTCAGGCGGAATGTACCAATTGATCTACCAGGTTGAAGGAAAGACCCGTGTTAGGTCCGTTATTAAACGCTAAAATCCGGAGATTGAAAAAACGATTTTGTTTAAAATTGACGTTTAAAAAACCGAAAACTGCTTTAGAGAAAAACGGGAAGGTGAAAACCGAAGTTGCATAGTAAATTTGGTTTAGCCTAAGTAGGTAACGATATTAGAACCTACTCCTAGATCTAATAGTTAGTTATCGCCATCTTGCATAAAAGTTAAGATGGCTTTTTTATAGCGTAAAATGTTGAAAATAAAAAAACCCTGACTTCGATAAGAACGTCAGGGTTTTTTGATATCAGAAATTTTTATTCTTCATCCTCATCATCAGCCTCAGCAGCTTTAGAAGCTCCACGAGCCATTTTAACCGCTACTACAACTGCATTTTTCGCTTCGGAAATAGCTAAACCATCGTTTTCTAAATCTTTCACACGAATAGATTGTCCGATACGTAATTTAGTAATGTCAATTACGATAGCCTCTGGCAAATCTGCCGGAAGACCAACTACACGTAAACGACGGAAAACCTGCATCAAACGACCTCCCGCTAATACACCGCGAGATGCTCCTGTCAAACGAACCGGCAATGCCACTTTAACTGGTTTCTTAGCGTCTAATTCCAAGAAGTCAATGTGCATTACTTTATCCGTGATAGGATTTTGTTGGATCTCCTGGATAATCGCATTAGTCTTTTTACCATCGATATCCAATTCAATTTTGAAAACATCAGGGTTAAAAACCAATTTCTCAACTTTAATGTCCGGAAGAGAAAAATGTGTTTGAGTTCCTTGTCCGTAAAGAACACATGGAACCTGCCCTGAGTCTCTCAAAGCTTTAGCATCTTTCTTCCCTACGTTCGCGCGTGGCGAACCGCTCAATTGTGCTACTTTCATGTTTGTTTTTATTTGTTTAATTTATTAACCCACTTTTATGTGGATTATTTTTCGTCCGCCGGGGCGGACTCTTAGATTACGAAATTATAAAATGTGTGCTGATAGATTCGTTCTTCACCAGGCGATCGATCACATCTGCAAACAGATCAGCCACTGTAATTACACGGATCTTATCACTTTTTTCTTTCAACGGAATTGTATCTGTTACGATCAGCTCTGTTAATTTTGAATTATTGATGCGCTCGTAAGCAGGCCCTGATAACACGGCGTGTGTACAGAATGCGCGAACACTATTTGCTCCTTTCTCCATGAATAACTCAGCAGCTTTTGTCAAAGTTCCTGCTGTATCGCACATATCATCTATCAAAATCACGTCTTTTCCTGCAACGTCACCGATTACAGTCATTTCCGCAACTTCATTTGCTTTTTTACGGTGCTTGTGGCAGATTGCCAGTCCGGTATCCAATTTCTTAGCATAAGCATTGGCACGTTTTGCTCCACCGGCATCGGGAGCAGCCATAATCAGATTCCCGTTGTCCAAAGCTTTCATTTCATTGAAGAACAAAGTGGATGCGAATAAGTGATCAACCGGAACTTCAAAGAATCCCTGGATCTGGTCTGCGTGTAAATCCATGGTCATCACACGGTCAACACCTGCAGCCATCAACATGTTTGCGATCAATTTCGCACCGATAGCTACTCTTGGTTTGTCCTTGCGGTCCTGGCGTGCAAATCCGAAGTAAGGAATTACCGCAATGATCTTGCGCGCAGAAGCACGTTTTGCCGCATCAACCATCAACAGCATTTCGAATAAATTCTCTGTCGGAGGCATGGTAGACTGAACGATAAATACATCCTGGCCACGTACCGTTTCTTCGAAGGAAGGCTGAAATTCACCATCACTGAATTCAGTAACTTTTACATCACCCAAACTAGCACCGAACTTGGTTGCTATTTGTTCTGCAAGCGATTTGGACGCTCTTCCCGCAAAAATTTTGACGCCGTAAGACATGGTTTTTACCGTTTTAAGAGCGCAAAGATAGGAATAATATCCGAAACGGCATTATTTTTTTGCACCGGTTCAAAACGATTTAGTCCCTGTTTTTTTTCTGCCGGGATAACCACCTTGGAAGGATGACCGAACCGATGATCAAATAAGGGAAGTAAGAGATCAAACGCCACAACACAGCCATGGTTCCCAAAAGCACAATACTTGTACTGAATTCGGACAGCAATTCACCGAATGCCCATTCTGCAACCCCGCTTCCACCCGGAGTAGGGGAAATGCGAAGGAACATCCACAAAACAAACTGCTTGGTGAAGATTTGTGCCTGCTGCAGGAATCCCAGATTCAGAAAAGCCTGCATGATGAAATTGATTACCAGGAACCTGGACGACCAGGAGAACACCGTGGCCCCAAATGCTTTCAGCCAAAAAGAGAATGGTTCTTTCTTCATTTCCGCAGCTGTTGCAATGACATCGTTCCCTGTTTTTGCCGCTCCTTCCCGGAACCGTTTTAAAAACGGAATGCGCGTAATGAATGTGAGCAGGTGGAACACCAGTTTCGGGTAAAGTACAATGCTTGAAAAAAGGACCACGCAAAGAAGTGCAAAGACGGAAAAACCGGTCCAGAATACGGCCATCATCGATTCATTTCCGGAGCTTGGGAATAATTTTCCGGCAGGGATGAAGAGGAATAAAAGTGGTATGATGACCACGTAGAACAAGTTGTCCAGGAAAGCCGTCAGTATGACAATTGCGGTTGCTCTTCCCAGGGCAATTTTTTCCCGGTTCAGGATGAACATGGCAACGGTTGCTCCGCTCATAACACCCGGGGCCAGTGCCGAAGCAAATTCCCAAATCATAATCACATGAAAAGATTGGGTCCAGGTCAATTGGTTCTTGGTCAGGATGCGTATGCGGAGTATATATCCGAGATCGCGCCCGACCATTCCGAGAAGCGCTAAAAAGAGCCAGAAAAACGTACCGCTGTCCCAGGAAATATCGGAAAGGACGTCATAAGCTGATTTTTTTTGGAAATCCCCCCTGGGAACGGCAATGAATTCTTCCGGGTCTGAATAATCGATCTTTTTATTGCCGTTAGTGTCTTTCCAGGTGTAATCGCCTTTTCCTTTTTCTACCCGGTGAAATTCTGAGCGCGTAAAACTGTAAATGAGTATCCCTCCCGAAATTGAAATCCCAATCAGCAAAGCGAGATAGATTCTCCATTTACTAAAGGTTTTTTCGAAAGAATCACTCATTCGGTTTCAGTTCAAGCGTTTCTTCGATATCCCAGTTTGGTCTGAGTTTGGATTTGATATCAAAACGAACCACCTCTTCAGGCTGCGTTTTTTGTTCCCAATTACCGGCATCCCATTTTCCGTTGCCATTCACGTCGCGGACACAGCGGACCTGGTAAACGGCAGGGATCAGGTTCACCCAGTCGATTAGGGTATCCGAGTCTGTTTTTTGGAAAGTCCGGATTGCTGTTGCTCCGTCCATCAGCTGGACAACCCAGCGGCCTTTCAGACTTTCAACATTCAGTTTTAGGTTCGACAAGTCGGAAGTCCGGAACGTTTTCAATTCCACTTTAACGGAATCATTCTGATTGGTCAGTCCTTTTAAGGCTCCCATTTTAAAATTTACAAGCAGTTCAAAAGCAGTTGCTGTTTTGGGAATGATTCGCACCTGGTTCCCGGAAAATGCATAATCGTAGGCAATTTTAATCTTTGTTTTGTCTTCTACAACAATGAGGGAAGTATCTACTTCGTTAATGAATTCATTGGTCTCAAAAAGAAGCGTATCTCCCAACAGCCAGGAGTTTTTATAAATTTTAGCGGCAATGGAAAAATTCTTGCTGCGATCCTTTAACGGGATGATCTTGGTAATGGTATCCGTACCGGCAATAAAGGTGTAGATATCATTTTGAACACTTGGCAGTTCTGCCAGTACCGAATCCGGTGCATAGCGATTTATGATTCGGATCGGCTGCGAATTAATGGTCGGGTTTGACTCGTCGATCTCTTTTCCATAAGCGTAAAAAGTTCCCGGATTGAGAATTTTAACCTGGAGTTGTTTCAGCGGACTTTTGGGTTTGTATGCCAGGATGTGTGCAAATGTGCTGTCGCCGCTAGAAATAAGTTTGGAAGTATACGCAATTTCTTCCCCGATAGAAGGAAGCCGGTCTTTGTTGGAGTCAAGGAAAGCAAATAGCTGGTATTCGCCTTCTTTCAGGTAAGTGAATTCAAATTCGCCCTTGCTGTTGCTTTTACAAATGTAGCTTGGGGCCTCTTTGTAAGGATCTTTCACCGAATCATACAGACCTATCGTAAAAGCATTGGATGGCTTATTGGAAAAACCGTCCGTAATAATCCCGTTGATTTTCAAGGAGTCGATTTGGCCACCGGTCGAAAATACGAATTGGTGAATGGTATCATTTTTTTCATTCAGGTCTTTGATAGTTCCATTCAACTGGATAATGTAGGTTGTATTCGGTTTAAGAGCTCCGTCCCATTTGATGGTCAAATCTCTTTTGCTTGAAGTAATATCCAGTTTTCCGGCATTCGGGTTCATTACTGCCGTGTTTGCCGGATCGTTTAAAGTGAAAAACTCGTTGAATTTTACCGTTAGCTCATTTTGGTTCACATGCAGCGCACCCTGTTCGGGGTTTTGAGTTCCTTCTACCGGAACCGCGGCGCGTTCATCAGCAGGACCACCCGTTAATGGAACGACTTCGGCACACCCGGCCAAAAAAAGTAAAAGCCCTAGAAACAGTGAGTACCTACCCATTCGCAAAGTTCATTTAAATAGCGTGCATCAATAGTGTCAAAATCATTGAGCACATTACTGTCGACGTCCAGGATAGCAATAACCTGACCTTTTTTTCGGATCGGAACAACGATCTCGCTTTTACTTTCGCTCGAACAGGCAATATGCCCGGGAAAAGCTTCCACATCCGGAACAAGCAGAGTCTCATTTTGTTTCCAGGAAGCCCCGCAAACTCCTTTTCCGTATGCAATGCGCGTGCAGGCAATTGGTCCCTGGAAGGGTCCGAGCACTAATTGGCTATTTTCAACCAGGTAAAAGCCTACCCAAAAAAAGTCGAAAGTCATTTTAAGAGCAGAAGCAATATTGGCCAAATTAGCAATCAAATTTGGTTCACCTGCACAAAGTGCTTTGGCCTGAGGAAGCAAAGTCTGGTATTTTTCCTCTTTGGAAGTCTGAGCTATGATTA
The DNA here is from genome assembly GCA_002432565.1 of Flavobacteriales bacterium UBA5869. Lineage (GTDB taxonomy): Bacteria > Bacteroidota > Bacteroidia > Flavobacteriales_D > Crocinitomicaceae > Fluviicola. The sequence continues at coordinate 22,310 of DJFP01000252.1, read as the reverse complement.
ATTCTTCTGCCATAATGCACAAAAATAAAGAATACTATTCTTTAAGTCGAAAAAATGGATTTATTTGGGAAAAAAATTGAAAAAACGCGTTCCCGTAAATGATATTTTTACATAACTTAAATGGAAAACGAAAATTAGTATGCTTGATTTGAGCCAATTAGACAAAATTCTATTCTTAGACATTGAGACAGTACCGGAAGTTTACAACTACGCAGACTTAGACTTAGAAACAACCAAATTATTTGATGCGAAAAACGCCCGATACCTGACCGAAGACAAAACCAAAGCAGATGTTTATAACGAGAAGGCGGGTATTTATGCAGAATTCGGTAAGATTGTCTGTATTTCTGTCGGGTTTGTACATCACTCCGCAACCGGGAGATCTATCCGGATGACCTCTTTTGCACATGAAGACGAAGAAACACTCCTGAAGCAGTTTGTGCGCCTGTTGGAAAATAATTACAACACACCGAAACACGTTTTGTGCGGACACAACTCCAAGGAGTTTGACATCCCTTTTATTTGCCGCCGCTTATTAATTCACGGGATCGGTTTGCCGAATGTATTGAACCTTGCGGGTAAAAAACCCTGGGAGATCCAGCACCTGGATACCATGGAACTTTGGAAGTTCGGTGATTATAAAGCTTATACAAGTTTGGCACTGCTTTGTCACATTTTCAAGATCCCTACTCCGAAAGATGATATTTCGGGAGCTGATGTAGCACGTGTTTATTATGAAGAAAACGACCTCAACCGCATACGTATTTATTGCGAAAAGGATGTGGTTGCATTAATTCAATTATTTTTGAGAATGAATGGAGAACCTTTAGTAGATGAAGGGGAAATTTATATTAAGTAATTACTACAACAAACAACTACATTTATGATTCTTACCAAAAAAATGATGTTTGCCGGCATCTTTCTAATGAGCCTGAGCTGTCTGAATGCGCAGGAGGTGATCAAGTACAACAACAAATCCATTACAATCCAGGGACCGAAGTGCTTCATGATGGATATCAACGGAACAGTCCTGGAATACCATCAAAAAGTGGTAGGTGATGATCTCTATGCTACGGTTTTGACAAAAAGCGCAGCAGGAACTATCCGTGAGCTGACTGTCCGTAAAGTTTCCGTGAAGGTGATTATGGACAATGCATTTAAAATAGAGCATTTTGATAAATACGGAGAGATGTATAGCTGCAATATTCTGACCGATTTAGATAAAGTAGAAGCCAGTGTTTATGAAAAGGCAGGATCGAAAATTTTTCACGAAACAAATGTGGCGGTTTATTTTGCTGATAAAAAACAGCTCACAGATTTCATTGCGGAGATCAAAAAACAGCGAGGTTTTTAATCCCTGAATATAGAATATAAAGCAAAACCCCGACATCAGTCAACTGACTAATGTCGGGGTTTTTATTTGGTTTCAGTTTAAAGTGAAAGCGTTAAACGCTCGTTCTACTTCTTCACAAAGTTCAAAGTTCTCTGACCGTTTGCATCAATCATTTGGATCAGATAAGTTCCTGCAGAAAGATTTTCGGTTGCTATCAGAACCAGGTTGTTTCCTTCATTAGCTTGAATTGTATGCTGCTGAAGACGTTTTCCTGTTAAATCAGTTACGAAGAAGGTGATCTGGTTGTTTCCTGTTTGAGAATTGAATGAGATTTGAACCTCATTGTCAGCAGGGTTCGGGAACAAGTTGATATTCGCAACAGTTCCAAGATCAGCTAAACCTGCAGTAACAGGATTTTCTGAAGGAGCTCCCGAATAGACGTTGATATCATCGATGTAGAAGTTATTTCCGCCTCCTGAAGTTGTCTGGAATTTAAAACGGAAATTATCATTCCAGTATACAGAGGTAATATTCGTTACGTGAACAGTTAACCAGTCAGCTGCTCCCGGAGTCCATGCCGAAGCAACAGTCGTTGATCCGGACATTGTTGCTGCCGTTAATGTCTTTTTAAGATCCCAAACCTCACCGCAATTCGAAGTAGCGAATACTTTCAGGATATCTGTATTCGAAGAGGTTTTCTTTCTGTATGCACACTTGAAAGTCAAAGTAACTCCTGTTCCGGAAGTAATGCTTGAAAGATCGAGTGGTCCTGAGATTAGCTCATCAACTTGTCCTGTGCTTGACTGACTGAAGTTATCCAGTTTTACTGAATTTGTGCCGGTTTTAGCAGCAGTATTAGTCACAGCCCATGCACTTCCGCTTGAATTGTAAATAAACCAGGTTGGACTGTTTAAGTTCATAGAACCTTCGAAGCTTTCATAGAACGGAAGACCTCCGCCTGCAGGTAACACAGTAATGTAAGAAGCAACATTTGCCGTATTGCTGTTCGTTCCGTCTGTAGCTTGCAGCTGAACCGCGTAAGTTCCCGGAGTATTGTAAGTAACGGAAGGGTTTTGCTGTGTTGAAGTTGCCGGAGATCCTCCGGTGAAAGACCAGTTCCAGCCAGTTGCAATGTTAAAGGATTCATCATTAAATGTAATCGTTTCACCTGCACAGATTACTCTTCTTTCAGTGCTGAACTTAGCCGTACAAAGTGTCAGAGGTGTACCGGCTCCTACTGCAGTCAGGTTGGAAGCGGAAACCACATTAGCTCTTCCTGTTGAACTTATTGTAAGAGCAGTTCTCATGCGGTTAACTTGTCCTGTCGTAAACATTTTTGAACAGTAGGAATAATCCATATAGTTCTCTACGTTGTCAATTTGGTCGAAGCCCCAATAAGCGTTGTCTGTTGAACACGTATTTGCAGTAAGGTTACAAGTGGTGGAGCCCTGTGTAGCCGGAGTATCCTGAACGTTATCCGTCCCTCCGCAGCCAGCGGATCCCGGGTTGTTATTTCCGCCCCAAACGTGATCCAGGTTTAACCAGTGACCCACTTCATGTGTTAAAGCACGGCTTGAGTATTCGGAAGAAGTTCCGATGTTCCCGAAGAAGTTGTGAAGAATGAAGATCCCGTTTTGCATGCTGTTTGCAGACCATCCTGCCGGAAGCATCGTGTAACCTGCAGCACCACCGATGTCTTCACAAACATAAATATTCAGGTATTTATTTCCCGGCCATTGACCATTGTAAACATCATTTCCTGCAACTATTGCATTGATTTGTGCACTACCATTTGATCCGTCATTTGTAATGGCATTCTGAGTGCGGGTAATTCCCGTGAAGCAAGCTCCGTTCGGTGCTTTCGTAGCAAGAACGAACTGGACGTCGACTTTACTTCTCAAAGATTGGAAAGGAGCCTGTACAGATGCGGTATCCGGATTCAACATCGCGTAATCGCGGTTCAAAATGTTTAAAGCAGACATAATCTGGTCTTTGGAAACATTTTCAGGTCCGTTATTATGTAAGATGTGGAAAACTACCGGAATCGTGTAAACAGTAGCCTTTGTAGTACTGTTATCTCCTTTTTTAGCCAGCATCAGGCTTTCAAATGCTGCCTGTTCCTTGGCATATTCTTTAGCAAATTGAGGATTTGCTTTTAGTTCATTCATTTTTTTGTGGGTGATGCAGTATTCTACATCTTCACCATCGCGCATGTTGCTTTTATCTAAAATGCGCCCTTGCTGTTGAGCAAAACTCCATGTGGTAGAAAGCAGAGAGATACCTAGGAGCGAGTAAAATTGTTTTTTCATTTTTATCTAGCTAGTTTATTACTTCAATGATTTAAATGATGGGTAGAAGTTGGAAACAGAATACAGTTCAGAATTCGAAATTTAAGAACTTTTTGAATCGCGTGTAGGGATTTTTGTTTTAAGTGTCCGAATTGTTGATTAAACAGAAAAAGATAAGGTTGGGATTTATTCCCAACCTTATCTTTTTGAGTTACTTTTTATTACTTCTTTACGAAAGTCAATGTTTTTTCTTCCGAAGAACTGATCATCTTTATCAAATAAGTTCCTGCTGAAAGATCCGTAGTTTCGATAAATACCAGGTTGGACCCTTCGTGTGCATTTACAGGGATCGTTCGGATGGTTTTTCCAGCCAAATCAGTAATCGCAAATTTCAACGGATTATTTCCGATCGGGGAACTGAAGCTGATCTGTACTTCATGATCTGCAGGGTTCGGATAAAGATTGATGTCCTGGAACGATCCAAGGTCATTTACTCCTAAAACAATGTTATCGGAAGGATCTCCTGAGTAAATATTAATGTCGTCAATATAAAGGTTGTTTCCTCCACCTGCAGTGAACTGGAATTTGAAACGGAAATTTTCGTTCCAGTAAGCACTTGTAATATTAGTTACGTGTGCGGTAATCCAGTCAGCTGGTGAAGGTGTCCATGCAGTCGCCGCCAGGTTGGACCCGGACATGGTTGAAGCCGTGAAAGTTCTGCGGATGTCCCAAACCTCACCACAATCTTTTGAAGCTAGTAATTTCAGAACATCATTGCTTGTAGAAGTTCTTTTACGGTAAGCATATCTAAAGGAAAGGGTTACGTTTGTTGCAGAGGTAATTCCTGAAAGGTCTATGGAACGTGATTCCAACTCATCCACTTGATGCTGGGTCTGGTCGAAGTTTTCCAGTTTCGCGGAATGTGTGCCCGTTTTACCTACGGTTGTTGTAACGGCCCATGGATTTTCACCGGTGTTTGAGACAAACCAGTCGGGGCTTGTGAAATTTGAGAAGGTTTCAAAGCTTTCGTAATAAGGGATTCCGGTTGCAGCAGGTAATACGGTAACGTAACCTGCGATAGTTGCTGTGTTTGAAGCAGATCCGTCTGTAGCTTCAAGCTGTACGGCATAAGTTCCCGGAGTATTGTAGGTAATTGTAGGGTTTTGAGCTGTTGAGGTTGCAGGTGAACCACCGGCAAATGACCAGTTCCATCCGTTCGCAGCATTGAAAGACTCGTCTACAAACTGAAGGGATTCTCCGGCGCAAATGACACGTCTCACTGCACTGAATTTTGCAGCACAAAGAGTTGGGGCACCTGTTGCTCCTACAGCTGCCAAATTAGCTGCGGAAACTACATTTGCTCTTCCGGTCGAACTAATTGTGAGAGCAGTTCGCATACGGCTGACCTGACCCTCTGTGAACATTTTGGAACAATAAGAATAATCCATGTAATTTTCTACGTTGTCTACCTGGTCAAATCCCCAATATGCGTTATCACTGCTGCATGTATTGGAATTTAAGGAACAGGAAGTTGAGCCGATACAAGCAGGAGTGTCTGCTACAGCGTCATTTCCGCAGCTCACTCCTGGATTGTTGGTTCCTCCCCACACATGGGAAAGGTTCAACCAGTGTCCTACTTCGTGCGTCAATGTGCGGCTGGTGTTTAGGGATGAAGTTCCCATGTCTCCGACATAAGTGCTCAAAACCCAGATTCCGTTCCCCATGGAGGAAGCGGACCATCCACCCGGGTTGAATGTGTAGCCTGCTGCTCCGCCGATATTCTTACAGATAAAAATATTCAGGTATTTGTTCCCGGGCCACGTACCGTTGTAAACATCATTCCCGGAAACGATTGCGCTGACTTGTGCGCCTCCGTCTTCACCGTTAAATGTTTCGACGCTTTGTGTTCTGGTAATTCCGGAAAAACAAGCTCCATTCGGAGCCTTGGTAGCCAGAACAAATTTAATATCAGCCTTGCTGCGGATATTCTGAAATTGAGGCTGTATAGAAAGGGTATCCTGATTCAGCATGGCGAAATCCCGGTTCAGGATATTCAAAGCTGATAGGATCTGTTCTTTCGAAATATTTTCAGGTCCGCCATTATGCAGAACGTGGAAAACTACCGGAATTGTATATTCCGTAGCTTTGGTAGTACTGTTGTCTCCTTTTTTGAGCAATAGAGCATTGTTGAATTCCTGCTGCTCCTTATCAAATTGTTTTGCTCGTACCGGATCTGACAAAAGCTGGTTCATTTTTTTGTGAGTGATACAGTATTCGACCTGTTCTCCGGGGCGCATGTTCTCCTTGTCCAGAGTCCTTTCATGCGTTTGCGAAAAGGCAGAAAAGGAGAGGCATAGGGTTAGTGTTAAGAGTGTAGAGAGTTCTTTTTTCATTATCTAAAGTTCTAGCTAGTTTTACTAAAGTATCCTAATTTGAGTGCAACAAGTTACAACATTTGTTTAAGAAATGCGTCGAACTTCCACAACTTTCTAAAGATGTGAATAACAATGATTTAATTTTTACTTTACAAATCGATATCGCGAAGTGAATAAACAACCTGTTCCAAAGGCATTTCATGAACCAGTTTAAAAAGCTTTCCGGCAACGAGTTCGGGTGAGTAAAGCTGGTTCGAATGCTTGTATTCTTTGAAACGGTCCACTTCCGAAAAAGAAGTTTGTTTTGTATCCCGGATAGCGGCCTGCATATCTGTATCCACCACTCCGGGTGCAACAGAAAGACAGTGAAAATTTGTTCTTCCCAATTGCTGTTCTTCCAATTGAATGGTCTGGCAGAATAAATCGACTGCAGCTTTGGACGCACAATACGATGCCCAGGATGCAATGGGAGTTTTTCCGGCACCCGAACTGATGAAAACACATTTAAAGGAAGTTGTTTTGGGAAGCTGCTGCAACAATTTTTGCAAAATAGCTGCTCCGGCAAAAAGATTTACCTGCATCACTTTTGCGATTTCCTGCGGATCCAGTTTCTCGAAATAATCTACTTTCCCAAGTATTCCGGCGTTATGTATAAAAATTACTTTTTCATTATCCATATCCGGAAAAGAGATCAGTTCCACTAATCCGGGATTACTCAGGTCGCAATGGATGGATGAATAACCCGGGTGTGAGATCGTGTGGTTCCGACCAATTCCTATTACTTTTTCTCCAAGGTTTAAATAATTTTCGGCGATTGCTTTTCCAATTCCCCTGGAAGTTCCTGTGATGATTACCATGTTCAAAAAGTTTAAATGTTCAATGGTTAAAAAATAAAGGGCTCAATAGCTTTGAACTTTTTGAACCCTTTAACTCTTTTCGAACTATCGTTTACCCAAGTGCCTGTTTCAAATCTGCAATCAGATCATCTACGTGCTCAACACCTACGCTCAAGCGAAGCAAATTGTCTACAACACCTGCTTTTTCTCTTTCTTCTTTCGGAATAGAGGCATGTGTCATGGTTGCCGGGTGATTGATCAATGATTCAACTCCTCCTAATGATTCTGCCAAAGAGAATACCTGGAATGAAGAAGCAACGCGGTAAGTATTCTCAATACTTTTGTCTTTCAAAACGATGGAAATCATTCCGCCGAAATCACGCATCTGTTTTTTTGCAATTTCGTGGTTCGGATGTTCCGGGAATCCTGGCCAGTAAACTTTTTCAATGGCCGGATGGTCTTTCAGAAAATGTGCGATTTGTTTCCCGTTCTCACAATGGCGCTGCATGCGCAGGTGAAGGGTTTTGATTCCTCTCAATACCAAAAACGAGTCCATCGGTCCGGGATTTGCCCCCGAACTGTTCAGGATAAAGTACAATTGCTCATGGATAGCAGTATCGTTTGTGATCAAAGCTCCCATAACCACATCCGAGTGGCCGCCCAAATATTTTGTTACGGAGTGCATCACGATGGTCGCTCCCAAATCCAGCGGATTTTGCAAATAAGGAGAAGCGAAGGTGTTATCAGCAACCAAAATGACGTTGTTGGCTTTTGCGATTTTTGCCACCGCTTCAATATCAATAATCTGCATGGTTGGATTGGTCGGTGTTTCTGCCCAGATCAATTTGGTGTTTGCGTTGATGTAGTTGTTTACATTTTCNNTATGTTCCGCCATACAAATCATCACCTGTAATAACTTCGTCGCCCGGCTGCAATAATTTCAGAACGGCATCCGTTGCCGCAACACCACTACTAAAACAAACACAATGCTTTCCATTTTCCAACGCAGCGATATTCGCCTGAAGTGCTTCACGCGTCGGGTTTTTTCCTCTGGCATATCCGAAACCTTTATTTACTCCCGGTGATTCCTGGACGTAAGTTGAAGTTTGAAAAATCGGAGTCATGATTGCCCCGGTAGTCGGATCAGGCTGTACACCCGCATGAATTGCTTTGGTACCGAATTTCATATCTTGTTCTTTCATAGAAAATGGATTCAATTTTATCGAAAGACAAATTTAATAATTCTGGAACGAGGTAGGGATGAAAAATTTTTCGTCCCTACCTTTTCATTATTTTCGCTTTTCAGATTCAATGAGTTATTCAACAGGAAATATCAGCGATTTTATCCATGCCTTGTCGGACATGCCGAAAACGGACATGCTGGTAAACCTGGGAGAATCGGTCCATTCGCTGATTCACCTGGAGAAACTGCCGACAGCTAAATTCCAGGTCCCGTTAGACAGTAAGTGGAAATCCCTTTGGCAGACAGCGAATAAGTTCCGCCTGGAATCTGATGTAAACTCGCTGTGCCTGGTTTTTGGTACGGTTTCTTCAAACATCCAATCAGTAAGTATTCAGTCTCCTTTGTTAATCATTCCGTTGAATTGGGAATATACGCGTCTAACCAACACACTTCAATTGGAATTACTGGAAGAGGCTGCGGAAATAAATCCATACATCCGGTTCCTTTATTCTGAGCTGAATAAAACAGCATTGGATGATTTGCCGGAGGAATTAAACTTGTCAGAAAAACTGGAATGGATTAGTGATCAGTTTAAGGATCTACATCTCGAAGTGGAAATCTCACACGATATTTATGCCGGCAATTTCCATTACCACCGGTTTCATCTTTTGCGCGAATTGGAAGGTATCGAGCGATCAGAAACTAAAAGTGCGCTGGTGGAGCAATTGCTGGGCAATGATTTTGAACCTGTAAAGGAATTGGACTTGCCGGCAGATCTGATCTACCCGGCCGATGTAGACCAAAAGCGGGTTTTTACCACTTTGAACACAAACAATGTATTGCTGCAAGGCCCTCCCGGAACAGGTAAATCGCAGGTTTTAATCAATATTCTCGGAAAGTCACTCAAAAGCAAGTTGAAGACTTTGGTCGTTTCAGAAAAGAAAGCGGCCCTGGATGTACTGGTAAAAAAGCTTTCCGAACTGGAATTGGACCGGCATGCATTTGTGGTGCACAGCCAAACCAAATCGAAGGACTTATTGGCACAGTTGAAAGAAACCTGGAGTTTGCTGGAGAGCAGGGAAATAAAACCTGTTCAAAATTTGAGACTTTCGGAACAGCTCCATGCAAACCTGCAGTTGCTGCTCGACCGTTTAAACACACCGGATTATTTTGCCGGAGTTTCCTATAAAGAATTACAGGAGCTGCTTCGTGAAACCCCCATTCAAACGGAAAAATTTTCCAGTTTGGTTCCTGCCATTGATGAATGGTTGAAGTACAAGTCCGTCATTCAACAGGTAGATCAGCATTTAAACGGTTTCTCCAAGCTCCAGGGACTCAAACCGGCATTTTTTGAAAAATGGAATGGCGATCAACTGGTCAAAGATTCTCTGATTCGATTAAATGCATTGCAGGCTAAATTGGATTCACTGAACACATTTGGCGACCTGGAAAAGATGATTGCCGTTTTGGGAAGGTGTCAATTGGTAGAAAACGAACAATACACCCCATACAGCCGGCTTATTTCGAAGCCTAAAGAGTGGAAAAAATTCCAAAAACAGGTCCGGCTGCTAAAAGATCTGACTGAAAATCTTGCTTCGATCGAATCAGAAAACCGGATTTGGAAACAGGAACCTTCGAAAAGTCAGCTGGAATCCTGGGAACAAGCCCGAACTTGGCTGCAGCTTCGAAAACGAAAGAAAGCAATCGCCAGATTATTGAACGATCCGTCGGTTTTACCGGAAATTGCGCTTCAAAACCGGAAGACCTACCAGGCAGATGTACAGAAATTGAAAGAACTGGAAGCGTATTTTCATGAATTGGGTCTTGATGCAAGTTTGCATGCCCTCGAAATGGGGATTTTGTATGCTTCCGGCCTGGAGAAAGAAAGCGGTTCGTTATTGAGTGAAATTGCTTCCTGGAGCAGGAAAAAACGCCTGGCTATCCTCGAATCTGCTTCGGATCTTACTCAATTGAGATCGGACCTGGTGCGATATTTCGAACTAAAAGATGAGGTAGTTTTGTCTGACTTTTTAAACCGGAAACAAACAGACTTTGTTGCTTTGAGTGCCATATATGAAAGCCTCAAACTACTTCCGCGCTTTTTCTTTCAGTTGGTGGACGATGTCGGTTCCTGGGAAGCTCTTCAGTCGTTAATCCTGTTTAGTTCTCTTCGAAAAATAGAATCTTTGAACCCGGAGATTGTCTGGTTTTCCGGAAAAGCATTGAAGGAACGGTTGGATACACTGATCGAAACCGAAAACAAAGAATTTGCAGACTTTGCCCATTCATTACGGGTTCAGGTACAAAAACAATTTGCGGATTACGAAGAACTCTTGAGAACTCCGGGCCAGAAGCTTTCTGCCGGTCAGAAGGAACTCAAGGCGCGATTAAAAAAGGGAAAATCACTATTGGTCAAAGAGTTCGGAAAAACCAGGAACAACATAACCATCCGGAAATTACTGGCCAGTGACGCCAAAGAGTGGGTGCAGTTGCTGATTCCGGTCTGGTTGGCAACTCCCAACCAGGTGGCGGACCATTTTCCGCTGGAAACGGAACTGTTTGACCTCGTACTTTTTGACGAAGCAAGCCAGCTTCCTTTGCCAGGAGCACTGGGTTCTTTATTCCGCTCAAAACGGGCACTGGTTGCCGGTGACGAACAGCAGATGGCACCTTCTTCCTATTTCGGGAAGAATTTTGGCTTCCACGATTTGCTGCACCAGGCCTCTTACTATTTTGAACGCGTGCCGCTGAGACATCATTACCGCTCGGAATACCCGGAGCTGATCCGTTTTTCAAACACCCATTTTTACAGGGATGAGTTGATCGCTTATCCGTCACCGGAACGAAAACAGGTGCTTTTTCACCACTACGTTGAAAACGGGATTTTTGAAGAGCGCAGGAACCTGCAGGAAGCACAAGCAGTAGCAAATTACCTGGAAACCTTCGGTAATTGGGACAAACAATCCGTCGGAATTGTGGCTTTTTCGGAAGAACAGCTGAAAACGATTTGGAGAGCTTGTTCGGCACGTGTGCAGGAACAGATTACCATCAAACAGGAAGAAAATACCGGTTTTTTCAAAGCATTGGAAAATGTGCAGGGAGATGAGGCCGACTGCCTGATTATCAGTTTGGGTTACGCCCGAAACCCGGATCGCATGTCGCCAACAGCTTCAGCGATGGTACAAGGTTCCTTCCAAATGCGTTTCGGTCCGCTGAACCAGGCCAACGGTCACAAAAGGTTGAATGTACTTTTGACCCGCGCCAAACAAGAAATGCACTTTTTTTCCTCGGTAAAAGCAGCAGATTTTGAACTGTCCGAAAACGAATCGGTGAACCTGCTCAGAAGATTTTTGCAGGAACTGGAAGAAATCCAGGTTTCCCGGCAGGAATTTATTTTTCCCCACAACCTGGAAACAGAGACCATCGAAGGCCCGAATGCGCATTTCAGAAACAGTTATTCCCAAATCCCGAATGGACAAGACTTGGTGACTTTTCACCGGGTGATGAAGCAAAGAGGCTGGGAGTTGGGGTATTAATCCCTTCTTAATTCAGATTCTTTGTTTCTAAATTCCAACCATTCTGGTTGAAAAGCATCTTACCTAAAATGTAACCAATATGCACAATTATGCGTATGTTTGGATTACTTTGTATTCACTGTTCATTCTAAAAAATATGAGTTGCTGTTTTTCAAAAATCATCACCAACAGATCCAAACAATCGGGACTATTAGTTTTGGTATTCTTTTTCATTGTTGCTCCTTTTTATGGGCAGGATAATTTAGTTTTCAATGGCGATTTTGAGGATTACTCGAGTTGTCCGGCTAGTTTTAGTGTCCCTTCCGAAAACGGCTATGAGATTGAAAAATGCATCGGGTGGGGGCCAGCAACTTGGGCTACCAGTGATTATTTAAATGTTTGTGGAGGTTTAGATGTTAGAATCCCGGAGAATTATTTTGGAAAACAAAAGCCTTTTTCGGGCAATGGGTATTTAGGAGGCTATTTTGCTTATTATACAAATGATACAGTAACTGATGGTATGTGGTGGGAATACATACAAGGACGGTTTAAAAGTCCGTTGGAACATAATAAAACCTATTTAATTTCAATGGAGGTTTCCTTAGCAGATAATTCAGAGTTAATGATTTCAGAACTCGGAATTTACTTTTCTGATTCCTCATTTTCCCTTCCCACATCATCTGCACTTAACTTTATACCTCAGTGTGTTTTTTACAATCCGGATTATTATAGTGATACATTGAATTGGGTTCATTTAGAGACATTTTATACGTCATCTGGTGGAGAAAAGTATCTTACAATTGGGAATTTTAGAAATAATATGACCACGGATACCTTACGAAGGAAAAATTCTTCAAAGACTGGTTCTGGCTCATATTTTTATATTGACAATGTGGCCGCTTTCGATATTTCTGATTTGGATCCTCCTAATATTTTCACTCCCGATAGCGATGGACTGAATGATTTATGGTATCCAGTTCGATTTGAACTTGACCAAGTTTTTCCCAATTGGACTTGTGAGATTTTCAATAGATGGGGTAATTCTTTATATAGATTTCGTGAATCTGAGCCTGGATGGAACGGGATGGACCAGGAAGGAAAAGAAGTAGCAGATGGAGTTTATTATTATAAGGTATATTATAGCCATGGAGTCAAATCGGGTAGCATACAATTAGTTAGGTAAACTTGTAACGGATTCCGGAAAAAACACTTGTTATCATATTTATCAACAGCACTATTTTACGAACTAATGAAAATCACTTTTACAACATACAATATTCAAAGATGAAGTCATCTTAATGACATATACTTTTCTGCTCGGTTTGCATCCTGGCGTTACCAGGAGGATTATATAAATGCTATTATTCACTAACACTTTCACTGAACTATGAAAACATAAATCCAACCATTTAATAAACAACTCGTCTACGGGATGTAGGAGGGTTTCCTTGTTTGTTTTGGAACAAATAAGATGAATAATTACTAAATTTATAAAAACAATTTTTGAATCATACTTAATTGATATGTTTTTGAAAACCACTGTTTATTGAAGAATTTATATCTGTGAAGATGTCGTACTTGAGAAACTTTTTAATGGTGCTATTGCCCTTGATTAATGTGAAAGTTTTTTCGCAGCAAAGTATATTTACAACTGTTTCCGGGGGAGATCTTTATTCAATTGATATAGCTAATTGCAGTAAAAATTTTGTAGGAGCTACAGGTATAGGTTTTGGTGATATTGCTTTTACTAAAAACGGAATTCTTTGGGGTATCTCCAATGCACAACTTTTTAAAATTGATACTATAAATGCTAATACAACGCTGATTGGCAACACCGGTATTGGGGCTGTTTCCCTAGTAGGTATAAATGATACGATTTTACTTGCTGAATTTCAATCTAATTTGTATGGTATAAACACAAATGATGCGAGTTCTTATCTTATTGGGGAAATTGGTTATCAGGCAACAGGTGATTTGGTTTTGATAGACAAAACTGTGTATATGGTAACTCCTTTGATCAAGATTGAATTGAATAGTTCATTCACAGAAATATTGAGTGTTTCTCCTATTAGTTTAACGTTACCGAGTTGCGAAGGAGCAATAGTTTTTGATGGTGATTTTGTTTCTATAATAGGATTTAGTGGGACACGTCTTATTCAGATATGTCAAACAGATGGAAGCTATCAAGAAATTTGTCCTAATCTCAACTTTAATGGTACTCCCGGAGCGGCATCACTTTCAAATTATTCTGTCAATAATGAACTGGTTAACATTTTTACACCTAACGGTGACGGGATAAATGATTTTTTTCAACCAATAGGAGAATTGAATCAAATCAGCGATATTCTAATATTAAACAGGTGGGGGAATGTAGTTAGAGAGTTGTCTTATCCGTTTATTTGGGATGGGACCTCAAAAACTGGAAATGAATTAGCAGAAGGCGTATATTATTACATCTTAGAAAGGACTGAAGGCTGCAGTGATTATATTCAAAAACAAAGTATGATTCATCTAATAAGATGAATTATGAAAAGATTAAAATTTATTGCAATTCTATTTTTATTGGGTTGTGATTTAACCTATGGTCAATGGAACACGACAGGGCTAAATAACGGATCAGGTACTTCATTTGGCACAAGTAATAATTTCCCAATCAACATTTACACTTTTGGTATTCGCCGCGCCCAATTCACGACTGGCAATGCCTTAAACTCCTTAAATGGCGATTCCGGTGACGGCTTGCGGATCTTTGATCCCGCATTGGGAGGTGTTGGGCACCTGGATCTGTTTACTTCCGGAAACAATGGTGGTAATGAAACCCACATTGTATGGGGAAGCAGCGGACAGGTTTCCGGGCAGAACAACCGTTTTGAGTTCCTCGCAAAAGCTGCACAGGGTTTTTGGTTTGATCTGGTTAATTCTGACAGGTTCTACAAATTCGCTACAGGTGGAACGGTACATGCTTTTGTAGGAAGTAACCGTTCATGGCGGATCGGAAATCAATCAGACGCGTCAAATATTCCTGCTGTACGGAAATTGGAAGTTGTCGATGTTGTTCCCCAGTTCAGATTGCACTACGGAGGATTGAATTCAACTTCTGGTCCTATTACAGATTTTTTTTCAAACAATACGGGAAATCTTCAAATTTTACCATCGGGTGGCAGAGTTGGAATTAACTTACCTGGCAATCCAACTGCTAACCTGGATGTGAACGGGGATGTCAGAATTCGAAATGTTCAAGCCGCTGCACCAAATTCGCTCTTGATCGGTGTGAATGTCTCAAGCGCTTCCGATGTAAATGTCCGCAGACTGGATTTCCCGGGTGCTTCCAACATGGTCTTATTAGGTAACGGGACCTGGGGTCCAGTTCCAACTCCCAATTTTGGTGAACTATGTGGTGCACCTCTTTCTGTTGGCGCATTATCGGCAAATACACGGATAAACCTGAACGCCCACAATTTTTATTTCAGCAATCTTACGCCTACCTTAGATCACACTGTCAATAAAGTTGCCGTTGGGTACAATTGTGATCCGTTACTTCCAGCCAAGTTTAATGTCCTGCAGAAAGAACTAGGGGTACTTGTAATTTCTACTAAGGCTTCACATGCTACTAACCGTGACATAGGAAATGTTATAGGGCTGGAATATGTAGGTGTCTTCGGAATCGCGGAGGGAAATCAGTTCATACAAAGAATAACTAATATCGGTGGATCATTCGAAGGACGCAATTCTCAAATCACCATTGGTGTAAAAGGTTATGCCTGGCGTGGCAGCTATCCTAACGCATCAATGAGTTATGGTGGTGCGTTCAACGCTAATAATCCTTTTGCAGCATATGGGCTTACCGCAACCGCATACAACCAAACGTCTTCCGGGGTTTCCTATGGAATCTATGCGTCTGCAACCGGAGGAGCAAATACACTTGCAGGTTATTTTCAGGGAAATATCATGGTAAATACCACGCTTATTACATCTGATTCCATGTTCAAGACGAATGTTAATAAGCTCAGCAGCAGCCTTAAACTTCTTCAGGCAATTACGCCTGTAAGTTATACGATGGATAACATCAATTATCCACAGATGAATTTTGATAATCATCTGCAGTTTGGATACATTGCACAGAATGTTGAACAGGTATTCCCTAACCTGGTTTATGATAGCTACCGCCCATCTTCTCTTGATTCTTTGGGCAATCCGATTGATTCGGCGGTGACGTATAAATCGTTGAACTATACCGGGTTGATCCCGATCAATTCGGCTGCAATTATTGAGTTGAACAATAAAGTTGATGCTGCAACACTTTCTGATGAGTCAATCAAAACAAACATACAGGATTTAACGGGTTCTTTGGACAAGGTGCTGGATATGCGTGGAGTTTCCTATAATTGGAATCACGCTGTTCATCCGGAACTGAATCTGGACAGTGTGAGCCATATTGGATTTATTGCACAGGAAATCGCACAAATTGATCAGCGTTTGACTTTTATGACAAACGATAGCTTGCTGCATGTGGAGTACGACAAGGTCGTTCCAATTTTGGCAGAAGCAATCAAGGAATTGAATGGACAAGTTGAGAACAAAGACTCTATTATCAATGTATTAATTACTGAAAACGATAATCAACAAACAACCATTGATGACCTCAACAACCGCCTCACTCAACTTGAAAACTGCCTTTCGGGTATTTTACCTTCGCTATGCCAGTTAAACCAAAGTGCTATCCAGGCCAATACACCGGCTGAGCAGGAAGCAGTGCGTAAAAACCTCAACGTGATATTGAGCAACCGTAATGCAATTGTACTGGATCAAAACGTTCCGAATCCTTTTGCAGAGAAGACTACGATCAATTTCTCTATTCCTGAATCAGTGAAGAAAGCACAAATCCATTTCTACGATGGAAACGGCCGCTTCATGAACTCTGTTGAATTAACGGAAAGAGGTCCTGGTAGTGTGACTGTATTCGGTTCTGACCTGAGCACAGGTGTTTACACTTATACATTGGTTGCAGATGGACAAGTTGTAGCAACAAAGAAAATGATGAAGCAATAATTGGTTCAGAATGAATTTCTGATTGAAACCATCCTTTAATCTTAGATCAAAGGATGGTTTTTTAGTTTCACCAACTCAATAACAAAAGCACTTCACTCAATAAACAAGAATTATTTCCCTGATTTCAGCTGCTTGCCGTTCATCTTTTTTTCAAAGCTTCGTTTTTTCTGGTCATTTTTTGTACATTGGGCTACTTAAAAAACTGAAAATGAAAAAGCTACTCTCCTCTTTTTTGTTCCTGGCAATCCTGAATGTTTGTCTCGGACAAAATGAAACAGCCTCTATTCAGCGTTATTTGCAGGAACATGCAGACAGCTGGAACTTAAAATCTTCGGACCTTGCTAACCTGGAAGTTGTCTCCAGCGCTTCTTCAAAAGCTTCGAATACCAAACACGTAAAAGTGCGCCAAACGAAAAATGGTGTTTCCATTATCGACGGATTTGGGATCGTTACGGTGCGCAACAATGAAGTGATCCACGTAACATCTGATTTTGTTGCTGTTTCGGATCCTGTTAATCATACTATATTGAGTGCGTCAGAAGCAGTAACAGCAGCTATGAAACATCTGGACCTGCCAAAAAATGACCTAAAACAGCTTCAGAGTACCGGTAGCAGTTTCCTTTTTTCAAAAGCCGGAATTTCGAAGGTGGACATTCCTGTGAAATTGTTCCTCGGAAATTACAACGGACAATTGCTTTACATTTGGGACCTGAGTATTTCTCCTTTGAATTC
>DJFP01000252.1:202-4951 GCA_002432565.1 Flavobacteriales bacterium UBA5869 | reverse complement strand
TACCAGGTATATGCTTTACCGAATATCAGTCCGGCACACGGAGACCGGGTAATCGTTACCAATCCTTCGGATGCGACTTATTCTCCGTTCGGATGGCATGATACAGACGGTATAGCAGGTGATGAGTATACGATCACAAGAGGGAACAACGTATATGCTTACGATGACGTTGATAATGATGACTTCCCGGGTTATTCACCGGATGGCGGATCTGCACTGGATTTTGTTTTCCCGTATGATTCATTGGTAGGTGTTCAGGGGAACCTGGATGCGGTGATCACAAACCTGTTCTACATGAACAACATGATGCACGATATTTGGGCACATTATGGTTTCGACGAAGAAAGCGGGAATTTCCAGGAAACAAACTATTCAGGTTCTGGGCTTGGATTAGACCCGGTGATGGGGGAAGCGCAGGATGGAAGCGGAACGAATAATGCAAATTTCGCGACACCACCGGAAGGCTCAAGTCCCTGGATGCAAATGTATTTGTGGACGGAAAGCAATGTTCCGGAGCTGCTGACAATCAATGCACCGGCAGGAATTTCAGGATCTTATACCTGTTCAACAGCCGGATTTGGNNATCACAAACGGAGCAGCTCTTGCAGGAAAGATTGCCCTGGTACGCAGGGGGAATTGTAACTTCGCTGATAAAGTAGTTGCCTGCCAGGACTTTGGAGCAGTTGCAGTAATTGTGATGAACAATACCGGAACAGGTACCCAGGCAATGGGTGGTGGTACGGGAGTTGAAACAATTCCTGCTATCATGGTTTCCAAACCGAACGGAGATGCATTTGTGAACCAGATTAACCTGGGCAATACGTTGAACGGAACAATTGTAAATCCGGGAGACCTGACAGCAACAGATTCTGATTTTGACAATATGATCATTGCCCACGAATACGGACATGGAATTTCTACCCGTTTGGTCGGAGGTGCAGATATAACGGATTGTTTGTGGAATGATGAGCAAATGGGAGAGGGCTGGTCCGATTGGTTCGGATTGATGATTACTCAGACCGCTTCTGATTTGGGAACAGATGGAAGAGGAGTGGGAACTTATGTAACAAATGAACCGAATAGCGGCGGCGGAATTCGTCCTGCACGCTATTCAACCGATTTCGCGATTAACGATTATACTTACGGGAATACAAACAGCAACTCTTTATCCATGCCTCATGGAATCGGGTTTGTTTGGGCGAGCATTCTTTGGGATTTGAACTGGGCATTGATCGATGAGTATGGTTTTGACCCGAATATTAAAACAGGAACGGGAGGAAATAACAGAGCTATGCATTTGGTCATCGAAGGACTGAAAATGACGAATTGCGGGCCGGGCTTTGTGGATGGCCGTGACGGAATCCTTGCGGCAGACCAGGTGCTTTATGGCGGTGTGAACAAATGCCTGATCTGGGAAGTGTTTGCCAGAAGAGGAGTAGGGTTTTCTGCAGACCAGGGAGATCCGAATGATCGTAATGATCAGGTGGAAGCATTCAATATTCCTATGGAGTGTACACTTGGATTGGCTGAAAATAAAGCCGGAGTTCACGTGCAGGTTTACCCGAATCCAAGCAAAGGAGCATTGACGGTTAAGCATGCAAATTCCGGAATTCAGCGCATCGAACTCGTTGATTTAAGCGGCAAGGTGGTTTACACGAAGTCATTGGAAAACAAAAACGAGGTTGATCTGGATATCAGCAACCTGAATAAAGGATTGTATGTGATGAAAGTCCAAACTCAGAACGGAACTGAAACTGTTCGGGTGGAGAAATTCTAAGAAGAGATATTAAATTCGAAAGGCGCTTCGATCACGAAGCGCCTTTTTTATTGGGTAGTGTTGGTTATAAATCTAATCGTCGAATGGGTCTTTGTTATCTCCGGATAGGGTTTTCAAACGCTCAAAGGCTTTTTTGATCCGGTTAAAATTCGCGCTATCCGCGACAGAAAAATAAATGATCAATTCGCTGCTGTAAGTTGTTTCATCTTTGAGTGTACCGTATTTGAAGACATCAATATATTGGTCTACATATGTTCCAAAGACATTGTAGTAACCATGTCCCCATTCTTTCACCGTATAATCTCCACGAATGTATTCATGGGTCTTACAAACATTTGAATTAAAAACGACTTTTAAAGATCCGACAATCTGTCCCGCGCTATTCAATTCCTCGATACTGCTTACCTGGTTTAAATTNNGTAACTTTATTGTCCGAGTCAATGCTGATATCATTCGTATGAATAGTAACGTAACCGTCGTGGTAGGACGCATTTACACATTCTTTCAGCTTCTTCTTGAGATATTCTTCGGTTTCCTCTTTGCTTAACTGGCTTTTGCTTTCCACTTCTGTTGGTTTGGCAAACAAGTCATCATCCGGTTTACACAGAGTTTTTAAATGACGTAAAGCGCGTGCAATTTTTTGAGCATCCGCATCTGTTGCAAAGGTAATTCCGTAACCGTCAGAAACGTTTAGACCGTTAAAGTGTACCAGGAATTTATAAGCCCTGATCCCATCCGGGTAATCTACTTTCTCGACCAAATCGAAAATATTGAAAATGATGTTGAAGCCGCCGTCAAATACTTTTTGGTCCGTAACCAGCTCGATCTTACCATTTTTTTCAATCCGGATATCTTTCAGGTAATACCCTTTGGTACGGCTGTAAGCATCCAAATCTCCCGGATACATGACTCTTCCTTTGGTGTTTTGGATGATGTAATTAACCGTTTCGTCATAAGTAGGTGACTGAGCATGAATGGTTTGGGAGATTACCAAAATCAAACATAAAAGCAGTTTATTCATCGGGATAATTTCAGTAAGGATTAAGGACCAAAATTACCCTGACACGGAAAGAAAAGAAATACTACTTTAGGAGTATTTTTCAAATCATTCCGGCAATCATAGCTTCCTTTATAGCCTGGCTTGTGTTCTTGACATTCAGCTTGTTGAGGATATTGCTTCGATGCTTTTTAACGGTTTTCGGACTGATGAACAATTGTTCTGCAATTTGGGAACTATCCAATCCTTCTCCCAGCAATCTCATGATCTCGATTTCCCGTTTACTCAATTCCAAAGGCATGTTTTCCTTTACGGTCATATTCATGAACGAGGGTTCGTTGTCAAGCCCTATTAAGGAAAATTTGAAATTATTGACCGTACTTATGTGATCAATGCGCGTATGGATGTTTAACGATTTTCCGAAACCGCCATTGGTGTCCAGTGTTAGAAGGATAGCCTGGTGATTTAAAAGTGCATAAGTGCCGTCAGCCATCCTGCTGCGAAACGAATAATTCATTTTGTATTTCAGCAGTTGTTCCGGGGTTAATTTGGAATAATAGAAATCCGCGATGGCGCGCTCGGTATTCTGAACATATGGTATGTCTTCCGGATGGATAGTGCCCAATATGTCCTGGAAAGTTACCTGTTCCGGATTTAACCCGTGAATTTCAAGTATCGATTGACTGACATGCGATAAGGACATGTCAAAAAAGTCAACAATGTAATAATAAAAAGGTCCAAGACTGATGATTTTGGAGGTAATATCCTCAAATTGCAGCAATGGGAAATCCGTATTCTCAACAGCTCTTTTTTGAGTACTGTCCCATATTTCCTGTAAGTGCCGTATTTCTTTACCCGCCATCAGATTGATCCGTTAATGAGCATCCAGCCAATTGTTTGCCAATTCCATTTCTACTTCCATCGGTACTGCCAACGAAACAGCCGTTTCCATGGCTTCTTTTACCAGTGCCTTCATGAGTTCCTGTTCGTCTTTATGCACATCAAAAACCAATTCATCGTGTACCTGCAAAATCATTTTGGATTGAACGTTTGCTTTCGTCATAGCTTTGTCAACCGCAACCATCGCCAGTTTTACGATATCAGCAGCAGATCCCTGTATCGGTGCGTTAACGGCATTTCGTTCTGCAAAACCTCTTACAACCGCATTTGCCGAATTGATATCCGGTAAATAACGTCGGCGCTGCATGATCGTTTCCACATATCCGTTCTCCCGGGCATCTTTTACCGCTTTGTCCATGTAAGTTTTGATCGTTGAATATTGCGCGAAGTACGAATCAATGATTTGTTTTGCTTCAGTTCGGCTGATTCCCAGGTTTTGAGAAAGACCAAATGCCGACTGTCCGTAAATGATTCCGAAGTTCACCGCTTTTGCTGCACTGCGCTGGTCTTTCGTTACTTCATCCAATTCCACATGGAATACTTTTGCAGCCGTTGCACGGTGAATGTCTACTTTATCCCTGAATGCCCGTATCATATTTTCATCGTTTGCCAAAGCAGCGATGATGCGCAATTCGATCTGGGAATAATCGGCCGACATTAACTGGTAATCTTCCGAACGGGCAATAAATGCTTTGCGGATCTCTTTTCCACGTTCACTGCGGATCGGAATGTTCTGTAAGTTCGGATTGTTGGAACTTAAACGCCCCGTTGCAGTAACTGTCTGCATGTAGCTGGTGTGAACTCTGCCGTCGACCGGATCTTTCATAGTCGGAAGCGGATCTACGTAGGTAGATTTCAGTTTCTTCATCTGGCGATAATCCAAAATGCATGGAATGATCTCGTGATCGTTCTTATGCTGCTGCAGGATATCTTCGGATGTGGCATACTGACCGGTTTTGGTCTTTTTAGCTTTTGAAGAAATCTTCATGTGTTCGAACAAAACGTCTCCCAATTGTTTCGGGGAATCCACATTGAAATCCATTCCGGCCAACTCCTTGATACGGATTTCTAAAGC
>DJFP01000252.1:0-196 GCA_002432565.1 Flavobacteriales bacterium UBA5869 | reverse complement strand
GTAGAACAATTTTTTCAAATGTTCCTTTTCGATTTGCGGCCCGAATAATTGTTTTAACTGAAAGGTTATATCCGCATCTTCGCAAGCGTAATCGCAGATTGCCTCCGGTGGAAGATCTCCCATATTTCCCTGGCCTTTTCCTTTCTTCCCGATCAGGGTTTCGATGCTGACAGGTGTGTAGTTCAGGTAATATTCC
>DJFP01000099.1 GCA_002432565.1 Flavobacteriales bacterium UBA5869 | reverse complement strand
CCAAAAACATGAGAAAGAACATGATGGCAAAGAAAATGACCAACGGAATAGCCACCCGAACCACATCCATCGGAATGCGAACGATCATCTCACCTTTCAGGCTAAACATCACCACAATTGTGAATAATAACGCAATTAATGTGATAGGAGAAATGAATGGCAGGTACTTGTTTTTGAACCATTCTTCCCCTTTTAAACGGATCAAAGCAAAACGGCTAATGACTGCTATTGCAAAGGGGATTCCGAGGTAAATACCTACAGTTTTGGCAATTTCTGCAATTGTGATGTCAATTTTTAAGGAATTGATTCCAAATAAGGGTAAAACAATTTCCAAATAAAAATAGGCATACAAACTGAAGAAAAAGACCTGTAATAAACTGTTTATTCCAACCAATCCTGCAACCAATTCCCGGTTTCCCTCTGCCAATTCGTTCCAGACAATGACCATGGCAATACAGGGAGCCAAACCAATGATAATGAGCCCGGTCATGTATTCCGGGTAATCTTTCAGGAATAAAACCGCCAGGCTAAACATTAGAAACGGTCCAACAACCCAGGTAATGAAAAATGACACGACAAGTAGTTTGGGCTTTGCCATCACTTTTGGGATCTTCGAGAATTGCACTTTGGTTAAAGGCGGCACCATCATCAAAATAAGGCCTATTGCCAGGGGCAAATTGGTTGTTCCGCTTGAAAATGAGTTGATAAATCCATCGGCATCCGGAACAAAATAACCGATTGAAATACCAATTCCCATAGCCAGGAAAATCCAAAGGGTTAAAAATCGATCTAAAAATCCGAGTTTTTTTCTTTCTGCTGCCGGAGCACAATTCGTTGCTGACATATTGCTGTTTTATTGAATAGTTGAAAATGCATATAGGGTTTCAAGCGCAATCTGCCTGCAGCGTTCGTCGTATTTTTCATCTTGTAAGGGTGAATTGTCGAATGCTTTCGGATCATCGTAAGTGGTTCCGATCCTTAATTCTACACCCGGAATAAACGGACAGTTTTCTTCTGCGTCACTGCAGGTCATAATTGCTGCGAATTCGGACATGGGGTTTTGCGAAGCGTCATATGCCTTGGAAAAACAAACGCTCGGTTCTTGATTCTCTGCATGGTAAACATGGTAAACAGGATTCTCGGTATCGGTTGTCTTCTGAACCTTCATTCCTGCGCGTTTCACCGCTTCAATTGCATTGGGGTTGAAAGCGGTGGCTTCAGTACCTCCGGAATACGTATGAACATTCGGGATTCCGTAGAAATCTGCAGCGACCTTTGCCCAGATCTGCCCGAAGTGACTTCTTCGGGAATTGTGCGTACAGATGTAAACTAAATGAGCGGGTTTATCCTGGGTTCTTTTTTCAGAAATGTAATTTCCGATTTTCTTTAAAATAGTTTTTCTTTCCTCTGAAATGCTGTCAAATTGAGGAATTAATTCTTCAAGGTACTTTTTTACATGAGGGTACATTGCTGTTTCTTTTTTTGGTTCTTCGATGAAAACTTCACCCGAAGCCAGTTTGTAGAACTCATCGAATTGAGCCTTGAACCGGTCGAGTTCTTTGTAATTGATTTGGTAAAACAGGTTTTGATTTGAGCGCAGTTTACCTGTAAGAATTTGGTGCTTTTTGAGCAGAGCAAGATTGTTTTTTATAGTCGAATCATGTAAACTGTTTACGGGTATAAGGTAACCTTCTACGCTTCCACCATGTTTGGCAATTTCTAGGAAAGTCGCCAGCCGGTTTGAATGAGAAAACAGCGAAAAATACATGGACAATTCAAGCCAGTTCTTTTCGCTGTTATCAGTATCTATTTCAAGTTCATTCATCTAAAATGAATCTTTCTTAGCAGCAACCTCCGCCCGGTGTGCAACAACCCGATTGTTCATTTGTTGGTGTAAGTTCACTCAAAGACAGCTTTTGCTTCTCTGCCGGAATTCCGCAAGCGTCCGAAGCTAAACAAGCCGTGTTTTTCGAAACCAGCACGAAATTTTTACCATTGAAAGAAAGGTCGTATTTCCCGATAGTATCACCCTGGTATTCTACTTCGATTTCATTGTCTTCAATCCCCAATTTCTCTTCAGAAAGCTGAATGATTTTCAACAGTTTTCCCGGTTTCAGCCGGTGCTCGAAATCGTTGGCATTCCACAACTGGAAATTAACTACCTGTTCCTTTCGGATTGTCCCTCCGCAATCAATAAAGTGTTTTTGAATACTTCCTACTTCCGTTACATGAAAATGTTCCGGTACAAATGACCCGTCAGGGGTTTGAAATGCTACGTTGTCTAACGTTGGCAAAATTGCTTTTATCTCAGATAACTTCATCCTTTAAAAAATTTAATTAACAACATGATTTTTCTTTATGCTCCAATTGAAGAGTAGTATTGGCCAGATACCTCTGTAATTCGGCAATAGCATCTTTGTCCACACAATAGCAAATTGCGGTCCCTTCAATATTTCCTTTAATCAGCCCCGCGTTTTTCAACTCTTTCAAATGTTGTGAAACCGTTGGCTGTGCTAAAGGCAATACATTCACAAGATCTCCACAGATGCAGGAATCAACCGAAATCAGGTGTTCCATGATCGCTATTCGCGCAGGATGCCCCAAGGCTTTCATCATGATTGCCAGTTTGTTTTGCTCTTCTGAAAAGTGATCCGTTTTAGTTGCTCCCATGTTTATCGCATTAATACTATATTGCAATATTACGATATAATGTTTTTGGTTCAACAAAAAATCAAAAAAATAGTTGAAATCCGATAAGCTTTTAGGAAGCAACTTAAGCTATATGCCGTTTTCCATTACCAGGTAAGAAGGATCTTCCATCACGTTGATTTCTATGATCTTATCGGCATTGGTTAAGAGTTTTCTGCAATCTTCACTTAAATGACGCAAATGAAGCGTTTTACCCGCTTTTTGGTAGCGCTCTGTCAACCCATTCAATGCTTCAATAGCCGACATATCTGCAACCCTGCTCTCAGAAAAATCGACAACAACCTTTTGAGGATCATTTACAACATCAAACTTTTCGTTGAATGCAGAAACAGAACCAAAGAATAACGGTCCGAAGATCTCGTAATGCTTTACGCCCTGGTCGTCTGTAAATTTACGTGCCCGGATTCGTTTGGCATTTTCCCATGCAAAAACCAGGGCAGAAATGATCACTCCGATCAAAACAGCCAATGCCAGGTTGTGCATGAAAACGGTAATCAGTGTCACAACGAGCATGATGATAATATCTGCTTTCGGCATACGTCCGAAAATGCGTAAACTCGTCCATTCGAAAGTTCCGATCGCTACCATGATCATTACTCCTGTTAACGCTGCAATGGGAAGCTGCCCGATTACAGGAGCACCGAAAAGAACGATGATAAGAATAGTTAACGCTGAAACAATCCCCGAAAGCCTTGCTCTTGCTCCGGCTGATAAATTAACAAGTGTTTGAGCGATCATCGGGCAGCCTCCCATTCCGAAAAAGAACCCGTTCAGCATATTAGCGCCTCCCTGGGCAATACTTTCACGGTTTCCGTTTCCTTTGGTTTGGGTTATTTCATCTACTAAATTCAAGGTCAGCAATCCTTCTGTCAAACCAACTCCCGCCATGATAGCAGCATACGGAGCGATGATCCACAGCGTATTCCATTCCATCGGAACAAGCGGAACATGGAAAGGTGGTAATCCTCCCTGAACAGATGCAATGTCGCTAACGGTTTTGGTGTCTATTCCAATGAAATACACCAATCCGAATATCACCACAATTGCCAAAAGTGATGCAGGAACTGCTTTGGTGATTTTCGGGATCAGGATCACCAATGCGATTGTCAAGGCAACCAGACCTGCCATGATCCATAAGGTTGAACCGCTCATCCATTCAGGGTGTTCGCCTGTTGTTTTGAATTGCGAGATCTGCGCCAGAAAAATAACGATTGCCAAACCGTTTACAAAACCATACATCACCGACTGCGGCACTAAACGAATAAATTTTGCGAGTTTGAAAAGCCCAACGAGAATTTGGAATACTCCAGCAAGTGCAACGGCAGCAAAAACATATTCCAGCCCATGAGATTGCATCAAAGCGATGAGAACAATAACGGTTGCGCCTGCACCGCCGGAAATCAATCCCGGTCTTCCGCCAAAAATAGACGTAAATATCCCCATGATAAATGCTCCGTACAGTCCAACAAGAGGTGGAAAACCTGCCAATAGGGCGAAGGAAAGGGATTCGGGGATCATGGTCATTGCAACAGTTAATCCTGCCAGGATTTCAGTCTTGTAATTTACCTCTTGTTTGAGGTCAAATAAATTAAAGTACTTTTTCATTTTGAATAAAATATCATTCATGAGGAACTATGTCCCCACTAAAAACTATGGGATTATGTAGTGTTAGGAAAAGGAAATTAATTACTCAGGGTGGAGTAACCGGTGAATGATAAATAGTTCTTCTTGTTTGCATAGATGGGGGCAAAGATAGCAAATTCATTGAGATTATTGGTGTTGAAAGCTGGATTCGGACTACCGGAATAGTTGAAAAGTACACTAAAATCAATGGCTTGAGGGAGATTGAGGTTTGCCATCCTCCTCAGTCCTCCTTCAAAGGAGGAAGTTAAATCTCAGTTCCGAACTATTTGGTGGAGGATTTAAACCAATTTTTGAACGGATAATTGCTAAACCCCATCCTGGCGCTCATCCGCTTCGGGAAAAGAAAAGACTATCGAAATGAGAGTGAGTTTGAGGGATAAAAAGAAGGCGAGGAGTTTAACTTTTTATCTGATGTTTTACTGATTCTTAACCTGGAAAAACATGAATAACATAGCGGAAATAAATTCCGTTAAAGACTTTTTAATATTTAGCTATACTTCTCTTTAATAACGGGCATGTTTAACAATTACCCGCGCCAGAGCTTCATTGAATTGTCAGGATTTCAAGTCTGTTAAACAACACTAAAATATTAGGTTAATGCTTTTGAATGTTGTTTCTTGTTTAGAAGATATAGATAAAAATTATTCACTAAAAAATCAGATAGTTATGTTAAAATGGACAGCAGTATTTCTTGTTATCGCACTTGTAGCTGCGATATTCGGATTTGGAGGGGTGGCAGAAGCAGCGGCTTCCATAGCAAAAGTTATATTCTTTATTTTCAT
>DJFP01000136.1:20464-24878 GCA_002432565.1 Flavobacteriales bacterium UBA5869 | reverse complement strand
TTTCCGGGATATTTTTCGATCCGGGCCATCTATTGCTATCCAAACCGTGCCCACCGGTTTCTCATCACTGCCGCCAAGCGGCCCGGCTATTCCTGAAACAGAAATACACCAATCCACATCCAGCACTTTCTTTCCTCCGGCAGCCATTTCCAATACTGTTTCTTCCGATACCGCTCCGAAATCTTCCAGGGTTTGACCACTAACTCCAGCCAGCTTCATTTTCAGGTCATTGCTATAGGTAATTAGTCCTCCGAGCACATAGGAAGATGCCCCTGAAATACCGGTCAAAGCCGCCATAATACTTCCGCCGGTACAACTTTCAACAGTCCCAACGGCCGCTCCTTTTTGCAGCAATATCTTTCCAATTACTTCAGGCAATGTATCCTGTTCTTCTCCAAACAAATAACCGGGAATCATTTTTTTAAGCTCTTCTCCGTAGGATGCAACCCGATCCTGGTCCCCGGAAGCGGAACTGATACGAAGCTTCACCATTCCGGGAGAAGGCAGATATGCCAGGTCCAGTCCTTCGGAACGCAGCCGGTTTTCCCAATCGCTTATCTTTTCGGCCAGGAAAGATTCCCCTATCCCCTGCGTTAAATAAGTCCGCTGAACCAACTTCCTGAGCGGATACTTATTCGTTAAACGCGGGACCACATGGGTTTCCATCAGGTATTTCATTTCATAGGGAACTCCCGGCATAGAGACAAATATGGTATTCTCTTTTTCAAACAACATTCCGGGAGCGGTCCCCTGCTCATTAAATAAGACTTCACATGCTTCGGGAACCATTGCCTGCATCTTATTAACTTCCAGCATCGGGCGGTTTCTCTTTGTAAAAAATGATTCCACATGATCCAGGACTTTCTGGTCCAAAACCAGTTTGGTATCAAAGTAAGCACAAAGAACCTGTTTGGTGATATCGTCTTTTGTAGGCCCCAAACCTCCGGTGATCAAAACTACCTGGCTTCTCTTGTGAGCATCCGTCAAAGCACCCGTAATTGCTTCCCAGGTATCCGAGATAGTTGCAACATAAGAAACCTTCATCCCCTCAAGTGCCAGTCGAGACCCCATCCATGAAGCATTTGTATTAATTGTCTGTCCGATCAACAATTCATCTCCGATAGAAATTATTTCAACATTAATCATGGTACTGTTTTTGAGCTGAGACAAAATTATTCTTAAGTTTGAACATAAAAAATTATCCCATGAGAAAATTCACACGAATCCTCGCTTTAGGCAGTATAATGGTCGGTTTACAGGCTTGTGAAACAGTAAAAGAAGCTGCCGGAGCATTAAACACCGGAACAAACACAACCCCGGCACTTACAAATGCAGAAGTGATTTCCGGTTTGAAAGAAGCGCTCACGGTAGGCATTCAAAATTCGGTGAATTTAACTTCAGTAACGGATGGTTTCCTGAAAAACGATGCCATTCGCCTGCCTTTCCCTCCTGATGCTTTAAAAGTACGCCAGAAGGCAATGGACTGGGGACTTAGCGGACAAGTAGAAAAGTTTGAAACAACACTCAACAGAGCTGCCGAAGAGGCTACCAAAGAAGCACTTCCTATTTTCAAGGAGGCAATCCTGAATATGAGTATATCGGATGGATTTAGTATTCTAAACGGCGGTGACGGAGCTGCAACTCGTTTCCTGAAAGACAACACGACTTCCAAGTTAGTAGCAGCCTTTTCTCCAAAAGTGAAAGATGCTATTTCTAAAGTAAAACTAACAGAATACTGGAACCCGATCATTACCAAATACAACAGCGCGATGAGTTTGACCGGAGGAGAGAAAATCAATCCGGACCTGAACCAATACATCACTGAAAGAGCGATTTCCGGGTTATTCCAAATGGTGGAAAAGGAAGAAAACAAAATTCGTAAAGATCCTGCCGCACGCGTAACAGATTTGCTTACTAAGGTATTCGGAAGCATCAAAAAATAATTGAAAGAGGTGGCTTCGGCATAGCAAGGTCTGCGTAAGCATTCAGCCACCTCTCAAATAAAAGTAGACTTAGCAAAGTCGAAATGCACTTTTATAGTTAACTTTTACCTTACAATATGAAGTATCCTGCATCAGAATTGGTATTAGATTCCAAAGGACATGTCTACCATTTGGGAGTGTCCCCCCAAGACATTGCAACGACTATTTTATTGGTAGGTGACCAGGACCGTGTTGCGGCTATTTCTGCTTTCTTTGATGAAATTACCCACCGGTCCAAGCACCGCGAGTTTGTTTGTCATACCGGAATTTATAAAGGAAAAAGAATTACCGCCCTTTCAACCGGAATCGGAACGGATAACATTGATATTGTAATCAATGAATTGGATGCGCTGGTAAATATCGACCTGGAAAACCGGGAAAATAAAAAAGAGCTTACTTCATTGAATTTAATACGGATCGGCACCTGTGGGATCCTGCAGGCAGATATTGATGTGCATAGTTATATCCTTTCTACTCATGCGGTTGGGATCGACAATGTGGCTCACTTTTACCCCATTGAATTCAATCCTGAAGAAAAGTCNNTTCCCTGAAGAGGTTATCCCGTATTGTTCGGAAAGTTCACCTGCTTTGGTCCGAAAACTGGATGGAGAAAAAGTCCGAAGAGGAATTACTGTTACGAGCTCTGGGTTTTATGCTCCGCAAGGAAGATCACTTCGTCTTGGCACCAGGACTTCGGAAGTCAATGAAAAACTGGAACAATTTTCTTTTGAAAATCACCGGGTAGTGAATTTTGAAATGGAAAGCTCTGCTCTTTTCGCTTTAGGCAAAGCCATGGACCACCAATGCATTACCATCTGCCTGGGAATTGCAAATCGACCGCGCATGGAATTCAGCAAAGGCTACGAATCCGAAATGAACGAATTAATTCAATATGTATTAGACCGAATCTAGGGATTATTCCGCCGGATACTTGGCCTCGTATTCTTCAGGAGTGAGGTTATCACCGCTTTCATCATCACGGATCAATACATCGAATGTCTTTTCGTGTACCGTTAAATTCAACTTAACAACAGTTGCACTGCCAACATGCTGAACCACCTGGAACCAGTAAAATCCATTCCCCTTATTCAGTAAATCTTTACTCATTTTCAATGAAATGGACTGATTCTTCGCTTCGGCACTTGCCTTCAGATCTTTGACGACTTTCAGGTTCTGCACAATATCATATGCTTTATATTCAGGTGTACTTTGATCTACTCCAACAGCTGCTTTTTCTTCTTCTTTAGCACCGCAGGAAACTATTCCGCTTAGTAAAAACAAAGCAATAATTGCTCCAACCAGGTATTTCATCTTTCATTAATTTGTCTGCAAAATAGGGAATATATTTCTAATATCAGCCATAAAAACAGTGGGCGCGCGATGAATCGCGCGCCCACTCCTACCTATTAAAAACTATTTTATTGCTTCACCAATGAATATACTTTGGAACCGTTCTTAACGATGTAAACACCGGCTCTCAATGAAGAAATATCCAGTACCAATGATCCGTCTCCCTGCTTATAAGAAGAAACATTCATGCGGATATCCTGTCCCATTGCATTCAATAATTTAAATGTGCTCAAAGAAACAATATCACCTTTCAAAGTTACAAGACCGGTTGCCGGATTCGGGAAGATCACCAAATCCCCCATTCCAATGGCATCAATGTAAACAGATTCCATTTCGTGAACGCGTTCCTGTCCGTTAAAATCAACTTGTCTTAAACGATAATAAGAAATCCCGTTTAACGGCATATTATCAACATCCGTGTAGTTATTCGGTGTCTCGGAATTACCCGCACCATCAACGGTTGCAATTGCTTCCCAGCCATCTTCACCACTGATGGATCTCTCAATCACAAAGTAATCGTTGTTTTGCTCGGAACTTGTTTCCCAGTTTAATCTAACAACATTATTATTTAACGCAGTTGCCTCAAAGCTTACCAATCCCACAGGCATTGAAGCCCCACAGTTAACAGTAATGCATTGCGGCTGCGTGTAAGTACACCCGAAATTATCCGTTACACTGTATGTAAAACAAGGAGTCCCCTGGTTCGTCGGTGTTACATTCGCTGTTGTTGCACCGGTACTTGAAAGCGTTGTTGCAGCTACCCATCCCTGGGATACAATTGTCGGTGTAAAGGATGCAGCCGTTACTAAAGCAGCATTGAAGTTGATATCCCAGTTGAAAATATACCCATTATCCGAAGAAATATTATCCGTTACTGTAATGGTCCAGTTACCGTTTAGCGGACAACCGACCAAATTATTGAAAGTCTGCATAGGCAGATAAGTTCCTGCAGGAATATATGAATCAGTATATGTACCCGGGCCATTTCCGCTGACAAATGTACCTCCTGTAACCGGACTACTTGCCCAGGTTGTACTTGCCGTAGAAGAAAAACAATAATTTGCTCCAACACCAGGTGTGGT
>DJFP01000136.1:6307-20431 GCA_002432565.1 Flavobacteriales bacterium UBA5869 | reverse complement strand
GTAATTGTCATAGATAAATCTCCCGAATAGGAGTGCTCCATGTTCAAACAAATATTGGTAATATCCGAAGCAGTTGTTACGGTAGATCCCGGGCTGTAGCAATTAGTAGTAATAGAAGTGGTGTATGAAACACCCGATCCATCCGGCAGGAAAGTTGTTCCCGATACCGGAGGCGTACAGTTTACGGTGTACGGGGTCATTGTAACATTAGCAGTTAAAGCCGAGGTCTGGTTCGTACATAAAGTCGACGGAGACGCCGAAGTAGAAATTGTCGGAGTGGTAGAAACCTGGATATTCCGGTTAATGGAATTGGTATTCGTACAACCGTTCGGATCAGTAATTACCAGGTTTGCCAGGTAACTTCCAACTGCAGGATAGGTGTAATTAATATTTGCCCCACTTACTGTAACTCCGTTCCCCATATTCCAGGCATAAGTTGCACCCGCGCCTGAAGTTCCGAACGTTCCACTACCAACCAGGTTAATGCTTTGTCCCTGACAAATACGGATAATTCCATCACCCATTGGCGCTTCGTTTGAACTCACCCAGTTAGATGTAATGGTTTGACAAGGCAAAATACAAGATAATGCGGCAAGCCACCCCGTGTTCACAGTAGAACCGTCCGCATGCCAAACAAAAGTCAAACATCCGCTGGCATTGGAGGCAGAAGCCTGAACGGTACCCGGAGAAGTAGTTCCTGCAAAAGTTCCTAATGAAGGAGCTGAAGTTGAATTACCGTCATATATCGTCAAATTATCACAACAGGATTCTGTTGCAAATGAGCTGAAAATTGCTCTTAATTTCGCACCTGCGGTGGACGGACAAATCGTAAGGGTATAATCCTGGCTATTGTAATAATCACTTAAGCCTCCCGGATCGTAGAAATTTCCGGAACAAGCCGAAACACTTCCGTTAGCCATTACAACCGAACCCGCAGGAAGGGGTACCGGAGATGTGATACAAATAGTAAAAGCAGGATTGGCAGGTGTAAATGAACCGGACCAGCTGTAAACCCGCACATAGTAATTCATTCCCACCGTCAAACCATTAACTGTAAAAGAACTTTCTGCATCCTGGCAGCCCAAAGAAGCACCGATACAAGATCCCGGAGCAGCTCCGGTACTCGCAAAGATCTCAATTCCCGAATCCCAGCTTCCGGAAGTTGCGCGATTTATAATTGCAGTAGTTGCTGTTGCTGTAAAGCTAAACCAAACATCATCATCTGCCGTTCCGGTACAGTTAGCAATTCCCGAACTGGTCGCCCCCGCAACTGTTGAAGAAGTTGTGGTACATGAACCGTTTGCCTGGTGTGTTAATGATGTTGCACCAGAACAGTTATCGTTTGCCGGAGGCGGAGCAATCGTAGTTACACAAATATTTCCTGACATATTAGCATTTGAACCTCCACTTGTTCTGACAATCTGAATATAATACGTAACTGCTGAAGTGGATGCAAAGTTCATCGACCCAGATCCTGATGCGGCAACAGTCATACAAACCACTTGAGTGCTCGCCGGACAGTTACTCCAAACCGCAATAGTACCCGACTCATTGGTTCCTGAAACAGTAACCTGAAGTGTTCCGCCAGTTCCAACAACTTGATACCAAACATCAGAAGATTCCGTACCTGTCATACAAGAAGGGTTAGGAGTTGAAGGTTCAGGCTGTCCATTTTCATCATTCGAAAAAGGAGTTGTTGTACAGGTTGCGGAAGGAGTTAAAGTTACAGCTCCTGAACAGTCGTCGCTCTGAGCCAATACACTTCCGCTCAAAATCAACCCCAATATAAAGTATACTATCTTTTTCATCGAATACGTTATTGAGGTTTAACAATCATCAGGTAATTAGTTCCGTCGATACGGACAACCAGGGTCTTATCTCTGAAAAAACCGAAATCATATGTCAACGGATTAAATGTTTCCCAGGAAAACATAGCCGGATTGACAGCCGAAACTTCGGGATTATTCTTTGTAATCAATGAGAAAGATGATAACAAAGGAAATTTTTCCGTATCATCCTGGACTGAAAACTGGTATTCAATCCGATCGGTCATTAACTTACCATAAGTGGTAACCAGAGCCGGATAGTTTAATACAAAATCGTTTCCATAAACAAAAGCCACACGGCTTGCGATTTGTTCAGAAGTTAACTGTTGGGTAGTAGTTTGACCATAAGAAAAGGTCGAAAACTGTAGTAAAATAAGGGCGAGAGCTCCCTTACAAAGACCTGATTTCATTAGAATTATATAAAGTTATAGCGGGTTAAATATATGTCAAATAACCGTGAAAAATCTATAACTAAATTGTTAGGGATTATATAACATTTTGTTTGTTTTTAAACAACAGAAAATATTCACTCAAATTAAGAAATTAGTCAATCGAAAAGGATTTATAAAAAAAATCAACAGTCTTGTCCTAAAAAATAACGCTTAAAAAAATTTAAAATTTAACATTTGAACTGATTCATGAGGGGGACTGATCTGACAATCAATCCCCTTCCCTATCACTTTTTGATGAATGAGTTACTTTGACATATTCATCCGAACAGTGAGAACATTTATTTTTTACCGGAATATCTCTAAATACAAAAAATAATAAAACCAACAAAAAAACAGGTTTTTAGTTGGTTTTAAAACAAAAACACCCTTTTCGTTGGTAACAAAAAGGGTGTTTCAAATAAAAATTGAGCATTACATATTTCTGCGGTACTGCCCCCCCACCTCAAACAGGGATTTTGTGATCTGTCCCAGTGAAGCGTATTTACACACTTCCATTAATTGCTCGAAGATATTCTTGTTCTGGATCGCAGTGCGCTGCAGTTCACTCAGCATAGCTTCCAGTTTATCTTTATGACTCTCGTGCAAAGCATTCAGCATGGTAATCTGGTACTGCTTTTCTTCTTCAGAAGCCCGGATGACCTCTTTCGGTTCAACCGTAGGCGAACCTTTTGAGCTTAAGAAGGTATTTACACCGATAATCGGGAAATCTCCGTTGTGCTTCAAGGTTTCGTAATACAAAGATTCCTCCTGGATTTTTGAGCGCTGGTACATCGTTTCCATTGCGCCCAATACTCCACCGCGCTCTGTAATACGGTCAAACTCAGATAATACAGCTTCTTCCACCAAATCGGTCAGTTCTTCAATGATGAATGAACCCTGAAGCGGGTTCTCATTTTTCGCCAATCCAAGCTCACGGTTAATGATCAGCTGGATAGCCATTGCCCTGCGCACTGATTCCTCTGTCGGAGTGGTAATTGCCTCATCATACGCATTTGTATGCAATGAATTACAGTTATCATAAATCGCATACAAAGCCTGTAAGGTTGTACGAATATCATTGAAATCAATTTCCTGTGCGTGTAATGAGCGCCCGGAGGTTTGAATGTGGTATTTCAACATCTGTGCACGTGCATTTGCTCCGTATTTCTTTGCCAGTGCTTTTGCCCAAATTCTTCTTGCGACACGACCTATAACGGCGTATTCAGGATCAATTCCATTGGAGAAGAAGAAAGATAAGTTCGGTCCGAATGCATTGATATCCATTCCACGGCTCAGATAGTATTCCACATAGGTGAACCCGTTAGCCAGCGTAAATGCCAGCTGCGTAATAGGATTTGCACCCGCTTCCGCAATGTGGTATCCGGAAATAGAAACCGAATAGAAATTACGCACCTGTTTTTCAATAAAATATTGCTGTACGTCACCCATTAAGCGCAATGCGAATTCCGTAGAAAAGATACAGGTATTCTGCGCCTGGTCTTCTTTCAGGATATCTGCCTGCACAGTTCCTCGAACCTGCTTTAAAGTCTCCGTTTTAATTTCTGCATATATGTCTGCAGGAAGTACCTGGTCTCCGGTTACCCCCAAAAGCATCAGACCTAACCCGTCATTTCCTTCCGGAAGTGCTCCCTGGTATTTTGGTCTTTCAACTCCTTTTGCTTTATAAATGGCTGCAATTTTTGCTTCTACTTCTTTTTCCAGCCCGTTAGCCTTGATGTATTTCTCACAATTCTGGTCAATCGCCGCATTCATGAAAAATCCAAGGAGCATTGGAGCCGGTCCGTTGATGGTCATGGAAACGGAGGTAGCCGGATGTGATAAATCAAATCCCGAATACAATTTCTTCGCATCGTCCAAACAACAGATTGAAACCCCCGAGTTTCCTACTTTCCCGTAAATATCAGGTCTCAAATCCGGATCGTTTCCATATAGAGTAACCGAGTCAAATGCCGTAGACAAGCGTTTTGCAGGCATTCCCAAACTCACGTAATGGAAACGGCGGTTCGTTCTTTCAGGTCCACCCTCACCGGCAAACATACGGGTCGGATCTTCTCCTTCTCTTTTGAAAGGGAATAATCCGGATGTATAAGGGAATTCTCCCGGAACATTTTCCTGTAGTGACCAGCGCAGAATATCTCCCCAGGACTTGAATTTCGGAAGTGCGACTTTCGGAATCTGCGTATGAGACAAGGATTCCGTATGCGTAGCCATTCTCAATTCTTTATCGCGTACTTTGAAAATAAATTCAGGTGCGGCATATGAAGCTTTTTTTGATTCCCAAGCCTCCAGGATCTGCCAGTTATGCGGATCCAGGTCACGTTTCACCGTTTCAAATGCTTCCTGAACACCTTTCACCAAACGATCCTTGTCATCCATGGAGCTCGCCTGAAGTGTTTCGATAGAACGCTGCAAACCATACAATTTATCAGCCACATCTACCTGCTTATTTACCCACTTGTCAAAATTGCGGTTGTTCTCTGAGATCTCAGACAAATATCGCGTTCTATCCGGCGGAATAACGAAAATCTTTTCAGACATTTCTTTGGTGATCTCGAATTTCGAATCCAAAGGTGCATTCGTTTTTTCCTTGACCTTGTCCATGATTACCTTATACAGGGTATTCATTCCGGGATCGTTGAACTGAGAAGCGATCGTACCGAAAACAGGCATTTCATCTACCGGTTTATCCCACAAATTGTGGTTACGCTGGAATTGCTTGCGGACATCTCTCAAAGCATCCAAAGCTCCTCTTTTATCGAATTTATTCAATGCTATCACATCCGCAAAATCCAGCATGTCGATTTTTTCCAGCTGTGTAGCCGCTCCATATTCCGGAGTCATTACGTATAAAGAAACATCTGAGTGATCTAAGATCTCTGTATCTGACTGACCGATACCGGAAGTTTCCAAAATAATCAGGTCGTAATTTGCTGCTTTTAAAATCTGGATCGCTTCAGCAACATGCTTGGACAAAGCCAGGTTTGACTGGCGGGTTGCCAGAGAACGCATATAAACACGGCTGTTTTTGATCGCATTCATACGAATCCGGTCTCCCAACAATGCACCTCCGGTTTTTCTTTTTGACGGATCAACTGAAACAACTGCGATCTGCTTATCCGTGAAATCCATCAAAAACCTGCGCACCAGCTCATCTACCAACGAAGATTTCCCGGCACCACCTGTACCGGTGATCCCTAAAACAGGAACATCATTCTTAGCAGCCATTTCGTGAACCTGCTTCATGACCGGCGCAGCCATTTCCGGGTAATTTTCCGCAGCCGAAATCAAACGGGCAATCGACGGAACGTGTTTTTCAGCCAAATGGTTTATTTCACCGTTCAGAACATCTCCAACCGGGTAATCGGAACGTTCAACCAAATCGTTGATCATTCCCTGTAATCCAAGTGCACGTCCGTCATCCGGATGGTACAAACGCGTGATCCCGTAATTTTGCAGTTCTTCAATTTCGGAAAGCAGGATCGTTCCTCCTCCTCCACCGAAGATTTTGATATGCGGAGCACCTTTTTCCTTTAACAAATCATACATGTACTTAAAGTACTCGGTATGTCCGCCCTGGTAAGAAGTCATTGCAATAGCCTGCGCATCTTCCTGGATCGCAGTGTCAACTACTTCTTCTACTGAACGATCGTGTCCCAGGTGGATTACCTCACAACCTGTCGACTGGATAATACGGCGCATGATATTAATCGCTGCATCATGTCCGTCAAACAGCGATGCTGCTGTAACAATTCGGATGTTATTTTTGGATTTGTAGGGTGCTTGTTGCTCCATGTAATCGTTTTTTCTTTTCTAACGCCTCAAAGATAAGTCAAATTCAGAGTATGACACGCCTGTCGAAAAAAATATCCCCAACACCTCAAAACAACCACTAATTCATCAAATGGTCATTTCTTCCATTTTTTGGTCAGTTAGAAACGCAGTAAATCACTCTATTTGTACCTGTAATAGCAGATTGGTTATTAAACAGGACTTCATTCACTCTCGACACATCACTACCTAAATTGATTAAGTTAGCTACCGGAGGCGATAAACAATTATCGTCTCTTTTACGTAATCTTGCAATGTGAAGTTTGTATATTCCATAATCTTTGTTTTTATCCTTATCCAATCGGCAAAGGGACAAGAATTATATGGAGAATACCTCGATCACAACCAGGGGTTATTATCCAAAGAATGTTACGACATCATTTGTGACAAAGCGGGATATTTGCTCATCAGCACGCAATACGGGCCTGTCAGATACGATGGGGAAAAATGTATTCCCATCTGCATGAATCTTCCGATTGAGGAACGAATTATTTATGATTTTGAAAAGAGTCCTGATGGGATCATCTACATGCTCAACGCCAAGTTCCAAATATTGAAACTGGAAGGTAATAAAGCTATTCGAATCGGGCCGAAAAAACTGCCTGACGCTTATCAAGGTTTAACCAAACTTCATTGGACAAAAAGTGGCTTATACATTATTTCTCACCAGAATTATTTGAAATATTCCTTTCGATCAAAAAAAGTAAATCGCTTCTATCACAATATTGATCCGGGTAACTATAATTTTAAATATGTATACGATTCGGGGCACGAATTTCCATTTATAAAACACCGTCACGAACATCGTTTTATACATCAGAAAGAGGTTTCAGTTCAATTCCCAGAGTCCGGGCAACATTTCAATCTGAATACTAAAACATCTCCTGTCAACCGGGAAGACCAGATTACCGTTGGAGAAACGACCTATATGATCATCAATTCGGTGTTATTCAGAAAAAAAGGGAAAACTGTCTCCCAAATGAGCTTAACCGGAA
Organism: Flavobacteriales bacterium UBA5869; assembly: GCA_002432565.1. Lineage (GTDB taxonomy): Bacteria > Bacteroidota > Bacteroidia > Flavobacteriales_D > Crocinitomicaceae > Fluviicola. The sequence goes on along the minus strand of DJFP01000136.1, from coordinate 13,330 downwards.
TCCTTTTCATCGAATCTTTTTATAATCGGATCTGGCTCTGCGGCTATGATGGACTTTTCGAATTGGATTTAAAAGGAAACATTTTACAACATCATTTTAAAGGTGAACTCGTTGCCGGAGTTTCACCGCTCAGATCTAATGGAATTGCGGTCTCATTTAATCGAAAAGGCCTTTTTATCTGCTCTAATATCCACAATCGGATTTATAAAAACACTACTGTTTCATCGGTATTACGGATCCCTCCTTTTAATTTCATAGGCACTGCTTCCGGTGAGATTTACCAGTATGATTATGATCATTTCTCCAAAATGGCAAAGATCGATTCAATGGGTTACGCAGAAAAAATTGGTATACCGAATGCTATATGGGAAATTAATCCGCTAGGTAAATCCCTGTTATTCACTTCAACCCAAGGTATCTATTGCTATGACCGGAATTTTCGATTAATCAGGAAGGTCACAGACCCACGATGCTTTTATGTCGGTTTAATTATTGACAAAAACAATTTCTATTGTATTGAACGATACATGCTTCGAAAAATAACTCTGCAAGACTGGAAATCAAAAACGTATGAGCAACATTATTTGGAATCAAAGCAAATTAAAATAAGCAACTTTCGATGCCACACCCGTTTAAATGATTCCATTATCCTTTTTGGGACCGATGAAGGATTATTCCATTTGAATGTAAAAACAGATAAATATACTCGTTCGCCTTTTTTCGGAAAGGAATATGCCGTCAGAGCTATAAAAAAAGCTTCATCAGGGGAATTAGTTGTTTTTTCAAGGTACCATGGAATCTATATTTTCAAAGAGAATATCCGGATAAAAAAGATCACCGCCCCAAGTGTTTCTGTTATGAACGGTTTTATTCACAAAAACAATCTCATTGTACAAGGAAATGACGGTATTTTTATCCACCCCCTGAAGCGTCGGAAAAAAAATGAATGGATTAAAGTTTTTAACGGTGAAACAAAAAGTGTTTTTATACTTCAGAACAACCTATTCATATCTTACGACAAAGATCTGATCATTACCAAATTACAAGGCTACAAAAAGGAACAAATAACTGTTATTCTGAATTCTGTCGGGTTGGGTAAAACAAAAAAACCATTTTTACCTGCTAACATTGAACCGGGTACGTCCCTCTCACTCGACTTTGACATTCTTAAATTCGGTATTGATAAAACAGATCTCTATTACAAATTATCATCAAAAGGAGAAAATACCATCGACCAAATTGTAGAAGGAACACAAATCAATTTTGACGCGCTGAAAAGCGGGGATTATAAACTGGAAGTTTATCCTGTCATCAATGGCAAAATCCATTTTAACATTTTGAAAATCTATCGGTTTACCATTGAAAAGACTTTTTGGGAAAGCACTTTGTTTTTCATCGTAGCCGGAACCCTGCTTATTTCATTGATCTTGTCTGTTTTCCTACTTCTGAAACTTCGTCGAAAAAAAAGAAGTACCGAACGCGCCGAATTGGAAAGCAAATTGAACGAATACAAACTGCTAGCTGTCAAAGCACAGGTAAACCCACATTTCCTGAGTAACGGACTTGCAGCTATCCAGGCATTAATTCTGAAAGGTGATAACGACCGTGCTGCGCAATACCTGGCTAAATTCAGTTTCCTGATGCGTAAAATCTTGTATTACAGTGAAGCGCAATTCATATCTCTTAAACAAGAATTGGAGCTCGTAGATGCTTACCTGGAACTGGAATTACTGCGTTTCAGGGACCGTTTTAAGATTCTTAAGGAAATTGAGCTTTCGGAAAGCCAACTTAACGAGTTTAAGTTCCCTTCTCTTCTGCTTCAACCCATTTTGGAAAATGCCATCTGGCATGGTTTGAAGTTCCAGGAAAATAACCCGGAACTTAAGTTTTCATTTAAGACGAATCAAGAACAGGAATTAGTTGTACAAATTAGTGACAACGGTCCGGGGTTCAATTCTTCTAACTTAAGTGAAGATCATTTATCAAAAGGCAATCAATTAATCTCTGAACGAATCGATTCACTCAATGAGCAATTCCAAAAAACCGTAGCTTCCATGGAGATTTTCAGCTCAACTTCAGGAACAACAGTCACATTCGTATTCAGTCCTCAAATTTATCTGTCAACAAAACCATGAAGGCCTTTATAATAGATGATGAACAAGCAAATCGGGAAGTCCTTCAAATCCTGGTTCAAAAATATTACCCTGAAATAACGATTATCGGTGAGTCCGACAATTTGAACACTTTTTTGGAAAGCAGGCAGATCCAGGGAAACACCGATTTATTGTTTTTAGATATTCTGATGCCGGACAGTACCGGTTTCGATTTGTTGAAACAACTCAAAAAACGCACATTTGAAGTAATCCTTGTTACCGGATTCGAACAATTTGCCCTTCAGGCATTCGAGCACTCTGTTATTGATTATGTTCTGAAACCTATCGATAAAGACCGTTTTTGTTCCGCCATTGAAAAAGCAAAAAAACGGATCTCTGAAAAGGAATTGCTTCATTCGGTGAAAAAACAACGGGACGACCGTTCCAAAATTGCGGTAATTAAGAACAAAAAGACGTTCTACGTTAACTGTTCAAGTGTTGCATACATGGTCGGACAATCGGGAGGGTATACCACTATTTTCTGTAAGAACGGAGAATCATACTTGCTGTCCAAATCACTCAGTTCGCTGGAAAGTGAGTATCAGGACATACCCTACCTCATCCGCGCGAGTCAATCCGTTATTATTAACCTGGATGATATTGTCAGCTGCGACCAGGGCGGATCGGGATATATCGGATTAAAAACCAATGACTTTGAAGTATTTCTTCCCCGGAGAAAAAAACGAGAGGTGCTTCAGCAGGTAGAAGCTTACCTGAAATCAAAGTCCTAAGGAANNTCAATTTGAACATTTGAACATTTGAACCATTTCCTATTCCGCCGAAAAACCCTCTTCTGTTGGCAGTAAAAGTGCTTTTCCGTATTTCTCGATACGAAGTGCGTGGCGCTTTTTAACGTAATCTGCAATTGGAAGCGATTTCCCTTCTTCGTCAATCCGTACAAATGTCATGTTGGTATGGGTCACCAAGTCTTGGTTTCCTGTATACACATTGTGTTTGCGGATTTCCATATACAATTCGATGGACGAATTCCCGAAACGGATCACTTTTCCGTAGACTTTCAGGATTGCACCGGATTTCACAGCTTTCTTAAAAACCAATTCATCCACTTTGATCGTAACCATGTTGGGAGAATCGCAGATCTGAGAGGCAAAAGAACCCGCAGCGTCATCAATTAATGACATTAACTTCCCACCAAACATGTTGTTGTGAATGCCTATATCAAAATCCTTACAAATATATGTGGTGATCAATTCCATTTCCATTACGCTCAAAACTGGCACAAAAGTAACAAGAGATCATTTAGGAATAATCAAAACACACGAAATGTTTATTCCCTTTAACAAAGCTTATGACTATATTATGTATTATTGTGTTGTGAAAAATTCCTTGCTCACTATTGCTTTGTTATTATTTTTTGTTCCTTCCCGGGGACAAACAGGCAGTATTGATTCTATTTACAAGCTGGGGAAATCCGAAAAGAACATCCGGAAAAAATTACTGCTGCTCAATGAATGCATTGCTAATGGCTGGTATTATGGCGACTATGACAAAGCGATCAGCTATGGAAAAGAATCCCTGAAACTCGCACATAAATACAAACAGGACTCCATTGCCAGTCTGATGGATAACAACATTGGGATTGCTTACGATTACAAAGGAGATTACCCAAAGGCCTTATCCCATTTTTTCAAAGCTCTGCGAGTGGCTGAACGGATCAAAGACAAAAATAACGAGGCATACATCCTCAGCAATATCGGATTGATCTATAACAATGAGGAACAATACGAAAAAGCACTTTGGTATCACCAAAAATCACTTAAACTGCGCCGCCAGCTGAAATTTCAGAGAGGAATTTCTGCTTCTGTCAATAACATGGCTATCGTGTTTATGAACCAGGAGAAATATGAAAAAGCAATCCGCTATTACCACGAAGCTTTAGCCATTGATCTGGAATTAAAAGACAGTGTGGGACTTGCAGATGATTACAATAACCTGGGTGTTTGCTACCAACAGAAAAAAGATTTCAAAAAGTCGGAATACTACCAGCTCAAATCATTGGAATTACGTCAGAGGCTCCATCAACATTTGGGTGTCGCAACCTCTAAGTTAAACCTGGGTGTTTTGGCGGTAAAAAGCGGAAAATTGACAGAAGGAGAAAAATACCTGAACGAATCCATGGCTGCCGCTAAAAAACTGGGAGCGAAAGAAATTCTGAAATCAGTTTACCAATCACTTTCCGAACTGGGTGACAAACGCGGAGATTTTAAATCTGCCTTTGAGTACCTACACCTGTTCAACCAGGTAGAAAAAGAACTGGCCAACGAAGATAATATCCGCAAGCAGACCCAGGAAGAAATGAACTACAAGTTCGATAAAGAACGCGAAACACAGCGTTTGAACCAGCTTGCAACTGCTTTAGAGAATAAAAAGAAACAGGAACAAGCCCTGATCATCAATTGGGCCATTGCCATTGTCGGAATCCTTGTTCTTGCATTTTCGCTGGTCCTTTACCGCCGTTGGAACGAAGCAAAAAAGCAAAAAGTGATTATCGAAGAGAAAAACAGGCAGGTCGAGGAGAAAAATCACGAGATCCTGGACTCTATTACTTATGCCAAGCGCATTCAAACGGCTATTCTTCCTTCTTCTCAATTGCGTGCAAAAGTTCTTCCCGAGCATTTTGTCCTGTATGAACCCAAAGACATTGTTGCCGGCGATTTTTACTGGCTGGAAGAAACGGATGACTCCATCATTTTTGCCGTTGCCGATTGTACGGGGCACGGGGTTCCGGGAGCTATGATGAGCGTGGTCTGTCACAATGCCCTGAATCGTTCCGTAAAAGAATTCGGATTAAGAGATCCGGGATCCATTTTAGACAAAACCAGGGAACTCATTGTAGATGAACTCTCGAAAGAGGAGGAAGACATTGAAATTTCCGACGGAATGGATATTTCTCTCTGCACCTGGAACAAAAGCACCAATGCGATCACCTGGGCCGGGGCAAATAATCCGCTTTGGATCTGGAAAAAAGAAAGCCAGGACATGCTGGAGATCAAACCGAATAAACAGCCGATCGGGAAACATTTCGACATGAAGCCTTTCACAACGCACTCCGTTGAATTGCAAAAAGGCGACCGCATCTACCTCATTACAGATGGTTATGCAGATCAGTTTGGCGGACCGGACTCCAAGAAATTCAAAGCCAAGAACCTGAAGAACCTGCTGGTCCAGATTTCCAACGAAAAGATCAACCGTCAGATCGACATTTTGAGAACGACTTTCTTCAACTGGAAAGGTGATTTGGAGCAGATCGATGATGTTTGTATTATGGGGATTGAGATGGAGTAATTCCGAATTCCGAATGACTAATAATGAATTTGATCACCCGATAATCGGAAACGTCCTCACAGCGATTTATGAATCGCTGAACAAAAAATTTAGGAAGGGATTCGGTGGCGACCAATTATTCATAGAAAATTTCAAAACTGATTTTGAGTAAACCATGAGAAAACAAAAAATACGGGGGCACAACAGGCGACAAAAACAAATCGAGCAATGGCAATCCGACAACTTATCACTAGATCTCATTCATCATTTACAGAATAATTCCAAGGGGTATTATTACGTTAAACTCCAAACTTATCCCTGGAACGGGTCCACAAGACAAACCTCATGGATAAAGGAACCGGCTCGAAAGACCAAACAAAAAATGCTCAACGGGTTGCTTGACATATATTCCGACTGGAAAAACCAGTTAGAACAACTGGGACAGCCTTATTATCTGAAGGTTTGGCTTTTTGAACCCCGATTTTCCCAATCACAGGTTGTTTGTGCCATCGGTGATAGTATTGAATACTATGAAACTATTTTTTTCAAACCATATACAGCCAAGTCCATAAATCCTGAGTCTTATGGCGAGTTAAAGGAAAAACTATCTGGTTTCAATTGGGATTATCGCCACGATGAGGACCGCTACGACAATACTGATTTGGGCGAACCCGGAGAATATAGTTCTCAACAAGACTATGAAGATTCGGTAAGATGGCTTAACAAACTTCTAAAAGAATCGCATCGTAAGCAGTTCCTTCAAGAACCAATCGGTAAAATTATAGAAGTGTATGCATTCAAGCGCGGAGACCTTTGGTTGGGTGAAAAACATTAAATGCAACCAGTTGCACCGTTGAATCAATCAGGATACCTGCTACGAAAAATCTTCCTATTTTGATTCCATGAAACCCTTGCTGTACATCTTATTTCTGTTTGTTTTTTTGGGTAGTTTCTCACAAAAACTGCTCTCATCCAGGTTGTTATCCACCTTTGTGAAGTGTAAATCCCAAAACCAATGAAACAAATAAGGTGAGGGTCAAAATTTTAATGGGCGTTCCTGGTTTCACAATGAGTAAAATCAATATCTTGTGAATGGCTATAAGCCTGAAGATAAAAACGTTCATCCGAACATAAAATTTTCTATGAAAATCCTAGAAACATCCCGTCTCCTGCTCCGTGAAATGACCACGGACGATGCTGAAAATGCATATATCCTGAATTCAGACCCTGAGGTCTTGCGCTATACCGGTGATGATCCCTTTGAAAGTGTGGAAGAAGCCCGTGAATTCCTGGCGAACTACGAATCTTACAAAAAATACGGATTCGGGCGCTGGGCAGTGATCCTGAAAGAAACCGGGGAGTATTTGGGCTGGTGCGGGTTGAAATACACTCCGGAAATCGATGAGTTCGACATAGGTTACCGCTTTATGAAAAAGTTTTGGGGTTACGGTTATGCTACTGAAGCTGCTGAAGCCTGTTTACAGCTGGGATTTAATCAATTCGGAATGAACACAATCGTGGGACGAGCCATGCCGGAAAATGGTGCTTCTATTCGCATTCTTGAAAAAATTGGCTTAACTTACCT
>DJFP01000136.1:0-6224 GCA_002432565.1 Flavobacteriales bacterium UBA5869 | reverse complement strand
GAATCGGATATAAAAGCCGGAATCGCAAACTGGTTAGAACAAATTGAAAAATAGAAGGTATGTACAAAGCGAACTATTCACTTTTAATGTTTTTGGCGGGAATATCCATGACTATCACTTCCTGTGGTGAATCCACCCGCGAAGAGGCTGTAAAATCGGTGGAAACAGAACCGAAAACAGAAGCACAGAAGGAGTCGGAAGAATTGGCCAAAAAATCGGAACACCTGATTGAAAACAAAGTATTTCATACCTTTTCAGATCCTGCCGGGAAAGACGAATTCCGCATTGTGATTACCGGAGAAAGCCTGCTGAAGGGAAAAGTCCTTTTCACGATCACCAATCAGGAAGGAAAAAAACTGTTGAAAGAAGAGTTCGACGCAAACTTCCTGCTGGGATACGACTTCACCGGGAATATCAACTCCAAAAAAGACACCGATGCTTTTATCACCAAACGGATTAAGGAATTCTTCTCCGAGGATAAATTCAGTAGTCCGGCTTTAAAAGACGAAGAGCTTTATGAAGATCAAAGCTATTACATCGACAAAGAAACCTGGGAGGAAGTAAAAGCTAACAAGCAATCGATCGGGTTCTTTTACCTGCTGGGATCGGAAGATGGCAGACATATGGCCTATTCAAAGAAAAAAGGCAGAGCGGTGATGTACTATAATTGCTGCTAAATAAACAAACAGTTCAAAGGTTCAATCGTTCAATCGTTCAAAATAGTTCAAATTGAATACCTGAACTATTTGAACTTATTTGAATAGTTCGTTCGTTCAACCCTAAAACCGTCCGTTCGAAACGTCTTTTTAGTTAAGAATTCCTAATCCCGCATACGAACAAAAATTAGTACTATATTCGCTTAACATTTTAAACTTAAAAACATGATCGCTGGACTAATTATTGGAGGTGTTGTATTGATTCTAATCATCTGGTTAATTTCTATCAACAACCGACTTGTTTCATTGAAAAACAACCGTGAAAGCGCTTTTGCGGACATTGATGTGCAATTGAAGCAGCGTTACGACTTAATTCCACAATTATTGGGGGCTGTTAAAGGCTACATGAACCACGAAAGTGAAGTATTGACACGCGTTACCGAAGCTCGCGCCGGGTATCTTCGTGCAGGAACTATTGCAGAAAAGATCGAAGCAGAAAATAAAATGACTTCTGCAATGAACGGATTTAACATTCAGTTGGAAGCTTACCCGGATTTGAAAGCAAACACAAACTTCATGCATTTGCAGCAGGAAATCGGTGATATGGAAAACAAACTGGCAGCAGTTCGTCGTTTCTTCAATTCTTCAACGAAAGAATACAACAACGGTATCGAACAGTTTCCAAGCAATATCATTGCTAAATCAAAAGGATACAAAACAGAACCAATGTTTGATTTGGGAGTTGATCAGCGTCAAACTTTGGACAAGGCACCGGAAGTTAAATTCTAATCACACCGAATGGCAGCTTATATCGGTCTTCACGAACAAATTCGAAGCAATAATTTAAAGTCGGCTTTAATATTGGCTGGATTCCCGCTACTTATTTTAGCGGGAGTCTATGCTTTTTTCTTCTTCATGATGGGAGGAAAAGACCACATGGACCAGGTAAATCAACGCTTTATCGTAACGATCCCTTTTGTGATCGCAGGTGTTTTGATCTGGTTCCTGATAGCCTACTTTTTTAACGCTTCAATGATACAGATGGCTTCCGGCTCTCGTTCATTGGAACGCAAAGAGAACATGCGCGTTTATAACCTGACGGAAAACCTGTGCATGTCTGTCGGAATGAAAATGCCGCAATTGTATGTGATCGATTCCCCGGCCTTAAATGCTTTTGCAAGCGGGATCAATGAAAAAAGCTATGCTGTTACTCTAACAACAGGTATTATTGAACATTTGAATGATGAAGAACTGGAAGGTGTAATCGCCCACGAATTAACTCACATTCGAAATAAAGACGTTCGCCTGCTGATCGTTTCCATCATTTTTGTCGGGATCCTTTCTTTTGCAGTTGACATGCTTCTTCGCAATTTACTTTGGGGCGGAGGCAGAAGAGATAAGGATGACAACAAAGGCGTTCTGATCGCATTGGTTATTTCCGCTGTGGCTTTACTGCTTTCCGTATTGTTCAAGTTCGCTTTATCCCGCAGACGTGAATACCTGGCGGATGCCGGTGCTGTCCAGATGACTCGTAATTCGCATGCCATGGCTTCTGCCCTGCGCAAAATCTCCGGACATTCGGAAGTTTCCAATGTAAAAAGCGAAGACGTGAAACAGATGTTTATCGAACACAAAGCTCTGGATGGAGCAGGATTTGCAGGTCTATTCGCAACCCACCCTCCTATCGAAAAACGCATTGCGGTATTGGAGCAGATGTGATGAGATCGAAACTCGCACACCGCATTTTCATAACCCTTGGACTCATTTGCATTGCATTTGCCGGATTCATGCCTTTGGGCTATTCCATCATTTATCCGGAGAAGTCAAATGATTTCAAAGATTACATCCTCAAACCTGCTTTCGGGATCACCCATTCGGTTTACTACCTGAATTTCATCCTGCTCACCATTCCACTCATTTGCGGGTATCATGGGCGAAGGGATATAGCACGGGTATTTGTGATCCTGTTTGGGATTTTAGCAATCATTGCCACTTTTGCCGGTTGTTCATTTATTGGATTTAACTGGGGTGGTCCCATTCAGGGAAATACAGGTTTGGGCATGTCATCAATGATTGCAGGAGATGTTTTCTTAATAGCTGGCTGTTTAATTCAGATTAGCCGGAACAGGCAGATAGCTGAGGAAGCAAAATCTGAAACAGAAATAGAAGCATGAAGGCTTTCGCTTTTCATGTTAAAATAGCTCTAATCCACTCTTCTCCGCAACTTCTTAATCTCCGCTTTTCTCTTTTTCACCAAAAGACGACGCTCTTTAACTCCCTTCGGAACTTTGGTTTCCTTTCTCTTTTTGACGACTTTAAAAGTGGATTCAAGCAGCTCATCCAGTTTTTCCAAAACCAGTTGCTTATTTCCCAATTGAGTTCGATGTGTTTGTGAAATAATTTGAAGCACTCCATCTTTCGTTATTTTATGAGAAAGCTTATTGAGCAGGGTTTCTCGCTGTTCATCTGTTATGAGGGAAGAAGCCTGAATGTTCCAGTTTAATTCAACCTTGGAAGAAACCTTGTTGACATTTTGACCACCTTTTCCCCCGCTTCTGCTGGTCCTGAAAGAAATCTCGGAAAGAACCTGATGTACCGATAATCCCATACTATTGAAATGAGCTAGATCCTGACTATCAGTTTCACGTTAAACCTACGCTGCGTCAGATAATTCGGTATCGAATAATACTTCCCGGAAACATCCTGCACCCACTGCTTGGAAAGCACATTGTTCACTCCCAGCAGGTTAAATACTTCAAAAGAAATGATAGCACTTTCCATTTTTTTCAGGAAATTGCGCGTTTTCCCGGGTTTGCGGTACAAAATATCATAAGACATTCCCATATCTACCCGGAAGTAAGATTTCATGGTCAAAGTATCCTTGTAGCGCGAATGATCCGGCGGACCATAAGGTAAACGCGATCCGTAAGTAATTCCTACCTGGCAGGTCAATTGCTTTAACCCCGGCATGTGATCCTGGAACAAAACTCCAACCGTTACGTGCTGATCCGTAGGTCTGCGGATATATCCCGGATCCACCCGGTTAGAATCCACAGCAACCTGGTCTTCGCTGAATCCATAAATGATCTTCTCACCGGCAGCATTGTAATAATCGTAGTAATAATCACCTTTAATATCTTCCTTGGTAGAAAGGAATCCGAGTTTGAAAAAGGACATCAGACCGGGAACAAATTCACCGTTCAGGTTCAAATCCAAGCCGGTTGCATAGGCCACCGCTTCATTATTCGCAAAATAACGTGTACGTACGTTATCCACTTCGTAAGGGTTTACGTCCCATAAATACTTGTAATATGCCTCTGCTGAGAATTTAAATGGCGACTCCCGCTTCATCATAAAAAAGCTGTAATCCATTCCCAATACAAAATGTGCGGATTTTTGCGATTTTACGTTTTGGTTCAGCTGTCCGGTAAAGGTTCTGAATTCCCTGTAAAAAGGAGGCTGGTAATACAAACCGGATGAAAATCGGTAACGTACACCTCTTCGAATGAACTTCCCGTTTTGGTAAACATACTTCACCGGGAAATAAGTCAATGTCAAACGCGGAGTAATAAATCCATCGCTGTTAAATGTCGTATAGGTTCCTCGCAAACCGTAATCAAGACTTAATCCCGAGCGAGATTCAGCCATCGTATCCCGGATTATTTTCTCGTGAAGCGTTCCTGTTGAATCCTTGTAAGTCAATTTCTTTTGGACAGGTATATTCTTGCGGGGCTTTTTCCATTCCCAATGATCCTGGATGTACCCATTGTAGCGTTGGTTCTCCAACTGAAGTTTCCCCTTAATCACTTCGTAAAGGTCCACTTCTTCTGTTGGCTGGTCAACTTGCGAATAACCTGCCGAATCGACGTATTTCCATTCACTCAGCACATCATCGAAATGATCGATCTGGATTCCCGCTCCTACTTTCAATTCGTGTTTGGTATTTTCATTCTTCGGCTTAAAGATCACCGATCCGTCGTGGTAAACACTAAAAATATCTGCTTTTAGCTGATTGCGGGCGTGGTTCAGGAAACCTCCGACTCCCAAAACGGCAATCGAATCACCGAATTCCTCTTTGGAAGGGTCCATCTCGAGCTCATTGATGTAATATTCTCCCAAAATATCAAAGGTTTCGCGCTCATCACTTCTGAAATAGGTGAAAAAGGTTCGTCCTTCATATTTTTTGGAGGAATAATTCAGGGAAGTCCCAACCGTAGAAGTCAGGAATTTGGTTCGTTCCTGCCCGTCGAAGTAAATATTGAAAGAGTATGCCTGGTTCGCAGTTCCAAAGTCGGTTTGACTCGTTTGCGGCGCGAATTGGTAAAGGTTGGAAGAAATGTGTCCGAGTATCGTCCAGGACCAGTGTTCATTCATCGTGTAATCGGTAACTAATTGAGCATCCCAGAACACCGGATTGTAATTTCCCTTTGTTGGCAGGGAATTCAATAAATAGCCGTTAGCCCTGTAACGTGCACCGAATAAATATTGAAAGCGGTCGTGCTTTCCGATTTTATCTTCTACATGAGCTTCCACACCAAGTAAAGAAGCCATTCCTGAAATACGCAATGAATCTGCTTTCCTGTAATGAATATCCAAAACTGAGCTCAGCTTATCGCCATACATGGATTGAAAACCTCCGGAAGAAAAATAGATATCATTGACCAAAGCGGTATTGATAAAACTCAATCCTTCCTGCTGACCGGAGCGGGTAAGAAATGGCCTGTTGATCAAAAAACCGTCGACATACACTAAATTCTCATCATAGTTTCCCCCGCGAACATTGTAATTGGAAGTCAGTTCGTTGTTGGAGTTTACACCAGCCTGTGTCAACACCAATAAGCTCGTCACACCATTCGCCATGGGTAATTTTTGCAGGTCAATCGGCGGAATTCTATCCAGTCCATTCACTTCTTCCTTGGTTGTTTTGATCACCACCCCGTCGATAATCCCGAAATCGAAAACAATAGGATCAAGAATAAAAGAGCTTACTTCAGGAATCTGGACGTTTTTCCGGTACTCATTTTCACTGTCGAAGACAGCAATCATCCCATACTTTCCCGGAGTAAGTGGTATCTCAAAATGCCCGCTTTTATCCGTGGTGGTTGAAATCGTATCTCCATCATTCAGGAAGAAAAGCTTCACGTTAGCCAATCCGTTTTTGCGGTTATCCAGTACATTTCCGTTTACCTGAACTTGAGACCAGAGTGTGGTTAGAGGCATAAAAACAAGAAGGAATACTAGAAATTGGTTTCGCATGTTCGCTTAAACGTTGAAATGCCGAAATTAGTGTAAAGTTTTTTATTTCCTTCCTGAATCAACCGTTTTTTGTCTCCCGCTGATTTCGCAGATAACGCTGATTATAATGGTATGCTTGATTGAGATTAAATTATTCTTCTTCTCTGTAAATAGAAATGAATGTCCCAAGCATTACAAACAGTCCTCCAAACAATGAAAGACTTCTCCCTATTTCCGAACTTCTGCCGCAAGGAGTAGCACCAAATGTAGGCGGATCCCATGTTAAAAGCAAACATACTATGAGCATCGATGAAAAAGTATACAACAATGCTT
>DJFP01000005.1 GCA_002432565.1 Flavobacteriales bacterium UBA5869 | reverse complement strand
CCATCGGTATTACAAGTCAAAGTGATGCAACTGTTAACCCGGCTTCTGATCAGGTTTCCGGGTTGAGGCCCGAAGCCCAGCGTAAAGTTCATTCCGGCACTTACCAGGTGGCAATAACTCATGATTGTCCCGCCATTCGAAGGAATAGGACCGTTGCAGCCTTCCGAATATCCTGCCTGCGGACCACATCCATCAATTGCTCCCCCTGACCAACTGCAGGCATGTGTATGCGGTGACCCCAGGTTATGCCCGATTTCATGAGCAGTAACATTTACTGCCCAGCTGTATGTTGGAACCGCATTTACCGTTCCGCCGACAGCCCCGCAGAACCCATGTTTGTAATATTCATTGCTTCCGCACAACTGATCCAGCCATGCAACTCCACCACCGCCGGTAGTTGAGAACAATGTTGCGATATTAGCTCCGAAATTGGAGCGGTTAGCCGAGAAGGTATTCAGATTATCATTATACGAATCGGCTGTTGTCCAGATATAAAGCTGGTTCAGTTTCGATCCGATTTGTTCATTTTCATAAAGCAATTTGAAGTTATTGAAAATGTTAGTGATATGATTGGTAACAGCCTGAGTGCTTCCTTTTGAAGTATACAGGTTGTAACGCGTTTCCCAGAAGTAGGTCACGCACTTATAAGTTGCCTTTTCCATATCCTTCAACTCCTCTTTTTGGGATGAAAGTCGTTCAACCGCCTCCCGGTATTGTTCCAAATCTTCGGAACCGCACGAGTAAACCGGTTTATCTTTCAAATCATCATCCGAATAAACCACATGGATTCCGGCAGTGTTTTCCGGAAGTCGGAGCAAACCGGCCTCAATCGTTGCATCTTCCGGTGAATTTCGGTTAATCAACACAAAAAATTCATCTTCGAAGAAACTCACTCCAACTACTGCGTCTTCATTTCGAAGCGTCCCCTGGTAATACACTCCTAAATCCACCCCTTGTTCCAACCCGGGCGTACTGGTTTCCAGCTTAAATTCATCCGTAAAGAGATTCACCCTTACCAAATCCAAGGTCAACAAACGGTCTTCGTAAGGCAATTGAACGGAAAGAACTTCCGGTCGGACTGCCAGCAAATTTGAAATTGAAGCCACATTTGAGTAGGCAACAAATCCCGACTTTTCGAGTGCCAGACTGGCTGTTGATTCGATCTGCTGAGATACTGATTTCGGACGGGAAGCGGCAAAATCAAAAGAATAAATTTCTTTTAATCCTTTGAAAGCATCATTCACTCGTTTCTGGTTCACACGTTCGAAAGCTTTTGCTTCCGAATAAACTCCCTTGGGAAGGGACACTTTTTTAAATCCCTGGGAATAAGCACTTAACGCACCACCTACGACCAATAAGGTCGTCACTAAATAGTTCATCTTCTTCATAAATAGCGTTTTAATGTTAGCCGGTGGAATATTACAACTATTGTTTGAATTAAAACAATTAACAATGTTAAAATCTTGTTTTTTAACAAATGAAAGATAAATTAACAGCTGAAAATCTGTTTGGCAGCAAATTGATACACAATTAGTTATAAAACATTACTTAACAAAAAACTTCAAAAACCAATTTTTTAGACCTCTCAACTATCAGATTTGAGATTTTTTTATCTTTTTAAAAAAGAAATTCCGGAACTTGGTTCATCTTCAAACTAAAATTGCGACCTTTAATTGAATTCGAAGGACATGGAAAGCTTTTACAATTTTTGGCCGGAAATCGCTTACTACATTTCACTCCGTTACCTGATTATTGCAGGTGGTGCATACCTTTTGTTTTATGTTTTGTTCCGCAACCAGTGGTTCCGGCAAAAAATCCAGTTGGTATTCCCAAAGAACAAACGCATTCTGATGGAAGTGCTGTATTCCATGCAGACAACGGTCATTTTTGCCACTATTTTCTTACTGGTCGTGATTGTCTTACGTCCGTACACCAATCTTTACGAGGATGTTGATGCTTATGGTCCCACCTATTACTTCTTTACAATTCCGGTAATGTTCGTGATCCACGACACCTATTTTTACTGGATGCACCGGGCAATTCACCATCCGAAACTATTCAGGCACATCCATTTTGTTCATCATCAATCCACCAATCCTACTCCACTGGCTGCTTACTCGTTCCATTTTTCAGAGAGTATCCTGGAAGGAATGATTATCCCTATTATTGCATTTACAATTCCGGTCCATACCAGTGCTTTGGTGATCTTTTTACTCGGGCAGTTTATCATTAATGTCTACGGCCATTTGGGATTTGAATTGTTCCCTGCACGTTTTCACAAAACATGGATCGGCAGATGGATCAATACTTCCGTGGCCCACAACCAGCACCACAAGCACTTCAATGGAAATTACGGATTGTATTTCCTGTTCTGGGACCGCTGGATGGGAACCCTCAGGACAGATTACGATGAAACTTTTGACGAAGTAAAAAATAGAAAAGAAGTCATTCATGGAGAATTACAAGGAAATAAATAAAGAACAATGGAATCAGCGGGTTGATCCGCATGTGGAGTCCGATTTTTACGACCAATCGGCTTTTTTGGCAGGAAAGAATTCCTTGCAGGAAACCGAACTTGCCCTGCTTGGAGACGTAAGCGGAAAACGCATTTTGCATTTGCAGTGCCATTTCGGGCAGGACACGATCTCACTTGCGCGCATGGGAGCAAGCACAGTTGGTGCAGACATTTCCGACAAAGCTATTGACAAAGCACGCGAAATTGCATCCATAACCGGTGCCGATGCTGCTTTTGTATGTTGTGACCTATATGATCTCCCACAAAACCTGGAAGGTCAGTTCGATATCGTTTTTACTTCTTACGGAACAATAGGCTGGCTTCCCGACCTGGACAAATGGGCTTCGGTGATCACTCATTTTTTAAAGCCCGGCGGAAAGTTTGTCTTCGTGGAGTTCCATCCCGTAGTTTGGATGTTTGATGACGATTTCCAAAAGATCGGTTACCGCTATTTTAAGTCAGAACCGATTGTAGAAACAGCAAGCGGAACCTATGCCGACCGGGACGCTGAGATCAAAACAACCTCTGTGAGCTGGAACCATTCCATGAGCGAAGTCATTACGAGTTTACTGAAACAGGGGATCCAATTGCAGGATTTGCAGGAATACGATTTCTCGAATTACAACTGTTTCGCACATACAGACGAATTTGAACCGGGAAAGTACCGGATCAAACATTTAGGAAATTTCATCCCGATGATGTATTCAATTGTTGGGATTAAATCGCATTAACGAATGGAAATTGCTATTAAAATTATCATCGGAATTGTCGCTCTTTTTCATGTATATGTGATGTGGTTGGAGATGTTTGCCTGGACCACCCAAGGACCAAAAACCTTCAAGAATTTTGAAAAAGATCTTTTCCCGAAAACAAAAGCTCTGGCAGCCAACCAGGGATTGTATAACGGTTTTTTAGCGGCTGGATTGATCTGGTCTTTTTTTCTGTCCAATCCGGAAACACAATTTAAAGTACAACTCTTCTTCCTGGTCTGTGTTTCTGCAGCCGGGATTTACGGAGCATTAACAGCAGACAAAAAGATCTTTTTCGTACAGGCATTTCCTGCTTTGGCCGGGATCGCCCTACTACTTTTCTTTTTGGAGAAGGAAATAAACACTGAAAAAAATTCCCTGTCAATTACTAAGAAACTAAACCCAAAATTCGACAATCGATTGGTATACCTTATCGATTCCAAAGGAAGAAAACTAAGTGATCCTTTTCCTGTATACACTAATAACAAAGCTGATTTTTCAGACTCATTGTTCTTATCAGTAACTTTCACTGATGAACTGGAAAGATCAAACAAATTGGAATTTTACGGACCTTCGCAATATGCTATCGGGAACAGAGAAGCATTCAAGGTCACTTTAAATGATCATGGTGTGATCTACTCCGAAAACCCACGGATGGAGAATTATGTTCTACTCAGAACTACTGATAAAGATTTGAGTTCAGTTATTTCGCTGGCACTGGTCAATATTCTGAAATATAAAAAGTATGTCGTGGAAAAAATACTCCGGAATCAACGATAGACCACCAATTAAGTCAAATTGATATTCAATGATAAACTTTAAAACTATGGAAATCGCTATTAAAATTGTAATCGGAATGGTGGCTCTTTTTCACGTGTATGTGATGTGGCTCGAAATGTTTGCCTGGACAACCAAAGGACCAAAAACTTTCAAGAATTTTGAAAAGGACTTGTTCCCGAAAACAAAAGCTCTGGCAGCCAACCAGGGATTGTATAACGGTTTTTTAGCGGCTGGATTGATCTGGACGTTCTTTATCTGTAACCCGGAATGGCGCTTCAACGTCAGCATGTTCTTCCTGGTCTGTGTTTCCGTTGCAGGAATATACGGAGCAGCAACGGCAGACAAAAAGATCTTTTTCGTGCAGGCCTTGCCGGCTTTGATTGGAATTACCTTACTGGTATTTTCCCAGGGAACACATGACGGAAAGCCGCACTCGAAATGCGAAGGCAAGTGTGACCACCTGAAGGAAAGACTGACTTATTTTTATATGCCCAATGACAAAAGAGGAAAAATGGACACTGTTTCCAGAACCGAAATTTTGAAAAAGAACGATAAGGATTCGTTGATAGGACTTGGTTTTATTGATGATGTAAATGGAAAGGGTGTCGGCGTTTCACTTGTTACAAACCAGCACTACGCGCCGATGGACGGTGATCTCAACAAAGGTTATGTTGAAGGAATCGGGGAAATCTACCGCCATTCAATTACCTGGAGGAACTTCAGTATTCTTCATACCAACAATGACAGCATCAACCGGATAATCGCATTAGGCCTGGGAAGATTGCTGACACTGGAAACCGAAAACCGCCTTGCTGACGCTCCTTTTATTCGTTCGGAAAAGACAATCCAATTCGAACCGGTTAAATAGACTGACCTGAGCTTTTTACCGATCCTTGGGAGCGCAAATTACTTCCTCCCCCTTTGTCCCCCTCCGAAGGGGGAATTAAGATCACACTTCGAATGTTTGAAATCTGATGCTTGGTATAATTTTTATTGGTTTAAATCTTTTCTATTGAAAATGGATTTAAAGTCAGAGGGGACCAAGGGGGAGGACAAAATCAATACCCAATCTTGCCCCGTTGATTCCCGTTAAACCACTCCAAAGCCAGGCGGTAACCATCCATGCCGAATCCCATGATAGAACCCGCGCAAACAGCTGTAATGAACGAATTGTGGCGGAATTCTTCGCGCTGGGCCAGGTTGCTGATGTGTACTTCTACTACCGGTATTTCAATTCCCGCAATCGCATCTCGGATTGCAATGCTTGTGTGCGTGTAACCTCCTGCATTCAAGATAATTCCGTCGTGCTTTGATTCGTGAAGCGCATTGATCAGTTCACCTTCTACATTGCTTTGAATGTATTCGATCTCTCCCGAAAAATGCTTCTTCAGCTCTTCCAAAACCTGTAAAAAGGTACGATTTCCGTAAATTTCAGGCTCACGTGTTCCTAAAAGATTTAAATTCGGGCCATTGAGAATTAGAATGCGCATCATTGAAAAATTGGGAACGTATTATTAAACAATTTGTTCATTACCTGAAGATTGAACGAAGCCTGGCTGAAAATTCCATTTTCGCCTATCAACAAGACATTGCTAAGTTACGTGACTTTTGCGAATCTTACACACTTTCTCCCGAGCACATTCAAACGGGACATTTAAAACAGTTCATTGCTGAATTGTACGACATGGGATTAAGTGCGCGTTCGCAGGCGCGCATTATCAGCGGCTGGAAGCAGTTTTTTGATTTCCTGCTCCAGGAAGATATCCGGAAAGATGATCCTTCGGAAAGTTTGGAACTCCCGAAAGTCGGCAGGAAATTGCCCGAAGTGTTGACAATCGAAGAAATTGACGCCATGATTGACGCGATAGATCTAAGCTCAAATGAAGGTCAGCGGAATAAAGCTATTTTGGAAACGCTTTACAGCTGTGGATTGCGTGTGAGCGAGCTGGTTTCCCTGCGTTTCGAAGACTGTTTTTTCGACGAAGGTTTTATCCGCGTAATTGGTAAAGGGAATAAAGAACGTTTGGTACCAGTGAGTCCAAGCGTGGTGGAAGAAGTGACCTTATACGCGGAAAACGACCGGGGAAATGTTCCGGTAAAAAAAGGAAGTGAAGCGATTGTATTCCTGAACCGGCGCGGCGCGCAGTTAACGCGTGTGATGATCTTTACCATTATAAAGCGTTTAGCTGAAACAGCCGGGATAAGAAAAACGATCAGTCCGCATACTTTCCGGCATTCGTTTGCAACGCATTTAATTGAAGGCGGTGCGAATTTACGCGCTGTTCAGGACATGCTCGGACACGAGAACATTACGACAACTGAAATTTATACGCACCTGGACCAGCGTTTTCTGCGGGATGCTATTTTGACTTACCATCCGCGGAATACAATCAATTAAAACTTAAAGGCAATCCCGAATTGCGGCAGGAACAACAAGGACTTTCTACGATCTATGAATAAGTTATCGTTCTTCCTCATAAGTTCATAGCGCGTATCCAACCCGACCCTGAACCGGAAACGGTTCCAATCGTAGTAAACACCCAGTCCTAAAAGGATTTGAGAACTGGAGGTGGAAACACTCCCGCTGTCTGAAAATTTAAATTTATTCATGGAATAGTAATAGCCGGGTATAACCGCCAATCCAAATCCTGCACCCAAATTGAAATTGAACTGTGCCTTCAACCCGAATGCAAACCTCGTAATGGTTGAATTTTGCGTATTCTCGATGGTACTTGTAGTGGTATCGTAATCATTGTAATAAGTATAACCTGCCGGAATCGTATCTGTGATCGTATCAAAATATGGAATGGAGTCAATTCCTACAAAATAGACCGTGTTTGTTGCGATATTCTTTTTATACGATTCCTTTCCCGAACCATATTCACTGTCAAGCGTTAGGTATTTCAAGGGCCCTAATTCCAGGTTTCTTGAAAAACCTAAACCAATCTGGTAAGACGCTGCTTCTTTTAAAGCAAAATCGGTTTTTGAAGTTTTCGCTCCGAAACGCGGACCTCCATACAGTTCTACCATCCATTTTTTTGCCTTCGATTCATCCTTCGGAGGTTTTACTCTTGACGTTTCATCAATTGGTTTTGATAAAGAATCTGTTTTAGCAACAGTAGCTGAAGAGTCTGCTTTTTGCAGGGAATCTGAAGGCTCATTCTTAACAGATTTATCCTTCGGAAGCCCCGTATCCTCTTTTTCTGTTGATTTAACATTTGCAGGTTCTGTGTTTTGTGGTGAAACAGATAAATTTGTCAGCCCAGTACCGGACTTTTGCCTAGAGTCTCCGGAAGTATCATTTTTTCTTATTGAACCTTCCGATTTCGACATACTGTATACAGCTCCTTTTGTCCCTTTCGTTGATTGCCCGGATTTAGCGTTTTTTTTGATTTTTCCGGATTTCGATGTACCGCCTTTTTCTTCCGATTCTTTCTGATTTGATCGAACAGTATTTCCCTTTTTCAAAGTAAGCTGCTGTTTTGTTCCTCTTTGATCCACAATTACTGATAATTCCTCTGAAGACTCATTCTCATTCTGTTTTTCATTCCAGTCCAACTTAGAGACATTCGAAGCCGGTGAATTTTCTGATGCTTGATCTAAGGACGAACTACCCTGCCCCACAGATGTATCGTTGAACCGCGAAACAACACGGGACTGATTTGTTTCTGATTCGCTTGAGCCATTCCGGATCACTGCAAAAGCAATTCCTCCCAACAGCAAAAGCAATACCGGAAGCCACCAAAAGATAAATCGGAACTTTCTTTTAGGCCCAAGCTGCTTGTCAATTTCCATTTTCACAGAAACAGGAGGGGTCACTTCGAGATTCTCAAAGACATCCCGGAACAACTTATTTATGTTATTGTCCTCTGTCATGCTTTTTGGTTTGAAACTTCAAGTAAGCTATGAATCATCTTCTTAGCTTTGAAGTATTGGGTTTTACTGGTACTTTCGGAAATAGACAAATACTCGGCTATTTCTTTATGTGTCAAATTGTCGATTACAAAAAGATTAAAGACCGTTCTGTAACCATCGGGCAGTTCATTGAGGATTTTAATTAATTTGTTCTTTAAATTTTCCTGGTCCTCCGGATCGAAGTGCACCTCCTGTTGTTCATCAAAAAAATCGTCATCCTCATGCAGTTCAAATCGGTAATTCTTTTTAATGTAGGATAACGCTGTATTTATAGTAATTGTTTTTATCCAGGCCGCAAGGGGTTTGTCCATCGAATACTGATCACAGCTTTTATACATTCTTATGAAAGCTTCCTGAAGCACATCCTGGGCATCATCGGAACAACGGGTATAACGCAGGCACAGAGCAAACATCGCCGCAGAAAATGCAGCATACACGGCATCGAAGGCCTTTCGATCGCCCTTTGTAAATTGTTCCTCAATTTCTTTGGTCAGCACTTGTTAATTCCCTTTCCGCATCCTTACCCGCTTTGATACTTCACGAAATAAATCGGTCAAACGAATAGAAAAACACTTTTCTTCTCAATTTTTTTATCATTCTGACTTAGTTACTCCTTCCAAAATCAAAGGTTGCCCGGAATCCAAAAAAATTAAAATAATTCTGTTCCTTCGATGCGGATCCTGGCTTTGGAGATAAACTGCCCGAGACTTTCAAAGTAAGCGTTTCTCTGGCGTTGATTTTCTTCGGAGATCTTCACACAGCTTTTCAGCATCGAATGAAAAACGGCAAAAGATTTATTGACATAATCCTGGTCGATTGTGAATAGATAATTCAACATATTGTGTGTGATATAGAGCATTCGGTAAGCATTTGTTTCCGAAATGATCGTATTATCCTGGATATAGGTTTGATGGAGGTATAAGTGAAAATTGTCTGCTTCCGTAATTACAGGCTGGCCTTTGATAAATTTCCGCCCGATCTCTGCCTGTTTTTTGATATGTTCTACCAGGTCGGCAACCTCATCGATCAGGAAAAGAGCATCTTCAGGTGTTTCAAAATACCCCAGCTCATAGAACGACACTATTTCCCGTATCAATCCTTTTCCGGCATCGTAACCAATCACTTCTGTTGATTTTACGCGAATATAGAAATTAGCCATCTGCTGCAGCTGTTCATCGGAAATATCGCCTTTCCATCCTTTGTGGAATTTGACGTTCTCCAACTGCCCAAGCTTCAAATAACATTTCCCGAAATACAACAACTTAAATCGTAAGAGAGCCGGAGAATTCAATAACTGGAAGATAATCAAATCCAGGTTTGACATATAGAGCTCTTGTGTGCGCTGGGCAACCATCCGTTTAAAACCGTCCATGATCCCGTTCAGATAAGTCTCGAAAGAAAATTCCGAACGCTGGATCGGGTTATATTGAAAAGTCACGCTTTTCCCCGAAACACCAATAATTTTATCGATCGACAAATCGTACTTTTGACAAAGCAGGTTGATTTCCTCCGGTTTCAATGCCGTTTCACCACGGGCTCTTCGATAAGCAGAATCCCGTGACAACTCCAAATCATCCATCAACAACTTACCCAGTGAAGTTTCAGGTGGAAGTTTCGCTTTTANNGGTTACCTGTACATTCTTTCCGTTGTTCCGTCGGAGTAGTAATAGATTACCACTCCTTTACAGTTTTCATCAACTTCCTGTCCCATCGTATTGAAAATGCGTTCCACCTTTTTGATACCCCGGGAATTGTCGGCACTCAACATCTTAGTACTGAATGTTGTTTTGGAACCGTCCAAATCGATCAGATTTAAACGGTAATAATTGATCTCGCTCACAGAAGGAACCGCATGGATTGTATTGTAATGATAATTTTCCTGGGAATAACCCTGGGCCTTCACGTTCGCAATCTCTTTCCAATCTCCTGAAGCCGGATCTATTGTCCATTCCACCGTGAAATAATCCGTTCTGTCTTCTGTTTCCGTTATCCAGCTCAACCTATTTCCCTGTGAAGTTTTTGCAACGCTAAAATCAGCCAGCACTATTGGCAATACAACTGGTGTGCATCCCAAAACAGAAGTCCCGTCGAAAGATAAATTGTAAGGCTGACCGGAATTGGAAAAGTTATCTACCAGCAGAATATAAATCTCGTTCGCTGCAGTATTGAGGTTACCCACCCATTTATCTCCGCCCACACCTTCAGTATTATCTACGGGGTTATTCGTGGATGTAATGGTACCCGTACAAGGAAATAATCCAAAGAATCCGCATCCGAATGAACTGGATTGGCCGGTATACGGAACCATTAATCCGGTATTCCCGGTTGCAGAAGAATAACTGCAGCGGATCGGAGCGGATACGGGCGGACAATTTGCCCCGGCTGTTGCACTTGTGAATGGTCCCCAGATAGCAAAATCATAATCATCCCCCCCGTTATTCGGAGCAATGGTTAATGAAAGTGTACCGCCTGTTTGAACATTCAGATAGTACCACGAAGATTGATGTTCAATCCCCAAACATCCTTGATTCGCCCCCGTTAATTCCTGTGTTCCGGCACCCCCGCTGTTTGCCGTTTGTGAAGTATTGGAACACAACAATTCTGCTGCTTCGCAATTGTTTCCTCCTGCCTTTTCTCTGAACGGAGCCATTACTTTAGAACTACTCACATTTAATACCGGAATTCCTGCAGACTCAAATACCGACCGAACGTAGCTTTCTGCATGTTCCTGTTCCAGGATTAATTCAAACCTGTTCTCAAAAATGTACTGTCCAAGATTCGGGATGTTATCCGTAGCCGAAGCAAGATAGTTTTTCGTGAGATAACTGTGGGGTACAAAGACTTTATAATTTGTCTGTGCCTGTGTAGTAGTCGCTGAGAGTAATAGTACGGCAATCTTAATTGCCTTAAGTTGTAGTAAATATTTCATAGTGTTTAAGTTGCAATTCTAAAATTAGAATCTTCCTGATTTCTTAAAGACACTAATTAGTATTTGGCCGATTTCAACAAACAAACGCCTTGTTTCGTTGAAAATTGAAACTTTTTAATCGAAAAAAAACCACACTTCATCGAAGTGTGGTTTTTTAACTATTTGATAATTAAACAGTTAGTTGATATATCAATTTATTGCTTCTGTATACGGAAGATAAAATGTTCTCCGTTCGCAAATCCTTTTACGAAATAAACTCCCGGCTGCTGACCGGAAAGATCAACCTCTATTACTGATGCAACAGATTCGGAAGAAACAAATTGAACTTCTTTCCCCTGAACGTCCATTACACTTACAATTGAAAATTCAGTTCCTGAAGATGCAGCTGCAATGAATTTGCCATTGGTAGGGTTCGGGTAGATCTCTAGCCCCAAATCCTGCCCGTTTTCAGCAAGCCCTAAACATCCGCTAACGTTCATGGTAAATGTTGCTTCACCATCACATCCGTTCACATCCGTAAAAGAATAAGTAATCACATGATTTCCTATTCCGGCTGTTACCGGATTGAAACTACCTCCGGTTACTCCTGTACCGCTATAAGTTCCTCCCACCGGCGTTCCACCTGAAAGAGTCAATGGCGCATGGTTCAAACACATGCTTGAAACAGGTGAAACAAACCCTACAGTTGGAGCAGTGTTTACCGTAATAGTTGTTGAAGCTCCTTCCACACAACCGTTTCCGTCTGTGAATGTATAAGTAATTGTCTGAGTTCCTGAAGCAGGATCAAAGTCAGTTCCTGTAACACCCGTTCCACTATAAACTCCTCCTGCCGGACTTCCACCGGTCAATGCAAGTACCCCCGAATTACTACAAACAGCAGAAATAGGATCCTGAGTAACCGTTGGAGCATCATTTACAGTAATTGTCGTCGAAGCATCATTCATACAGCCGTTTGCGTCTG
This sequence comes from Flavobacteriales bacterium UBA5869, assembly GCA_002432565.1. Classification (GTDB taxonomy): domain Bacteria; phylum Bacteroidota; class Bacteroidia; order Flavobacteriales_D; family Crocinitomicaceae; genus Fluviicola. Next base: position 3,632 of record DJFP01000005.1, on the reverse strand, counting down.
TGAATGTGTAGGTAATTGTCTGCGTCCCTGACGCAGGGTCAAAATCAGATCCTGAAACTCCAGTTCCGCTGTAAGAGCCACCCGCAGGACTTCCACCTGTCAGCGCCAGCATTCCTGAATTACTGCAAACTGCAGAAATCGCACTTTGGGAAACAGTAGGTGCTGTATTTACGGTAATAACCTGCGCATCTGTATTAGTACAGCTATTTGCATCGGTGTAAGTATAAGTTATGGTCTGTGTACCCGAAGCAGGATCAAAGTCAGTTCCCGTAACACCTGTTCCGGAGTATATTCCTCCAGCCGGAGTCCCGCCTGTCAATGCAATGGTTCCCGCGTTATCACAAACTGCCGCAAAAGTACCCAGGGAAACTGTCGGAGCCGTATTTACTGTAATCGTATAATTTGAATTAAAAGAACATCCGTAAGGGTCCGTGTAATCGTAGGTTACGGTTTGTGTACCCATTGCAGGATTAAAAGTACCTGCCGAAACTCCCGTTCCGGAATAAGTCCCTCCACCCGGAAGACCTTCAACTAAGGTGTAAGCCGAAGAGTTATCACACAATGCTGGTGCAGGTGAAAAAGAAATCGGATTTGGAGGACAAACCACCGTGATCGAATAAGCCTGGGAGCCTGAACATCCACTTGCATCGTTTACTGTAGTCGTAAAGTTAAAAGTTCCTGTAGCTGTTGGTGTCCCGGAAATTGTTCCGCTTGCAGACAGCGTTAACCCCGGAGGAAGTGCTCCGGCAGTGATAGCGAAGTTAGGCGTTCCCAAAGCACCTGTTTGGGATAGCGATTGAGAGTAAGCACTTCCAGCCGTACCACCAGGCACAGACGATGGCGATACTGTAAATGCCGGACAAACGTATGGTGTGTAATCTACCTGGTCGATCCCGATGTAATCGGAGTTTGTTCCTGATAAACCTGCACTGGTTACAAAGTAACGGAAAGCAAGACGTCCCGAAGTTGGTGCCGGCAAGCCCGAGATCGTAACCGTATACATGGTCCATGTAGTTGGATAAACTCCTAAAACCAGGCTTGGATTTACACTCATCAATAGAGTGGTATAATCCCCTACAGCAGCCCCTGAACCAACATTCGTGCTTGCACCATTCGTGCTCATGCGAACTTCCAAGCGGTCTGCATAAGTATCCGGACTCGCTTTACGCGTATAGAATGTGATGACATCTCCGTTACGGAACGTCCGGTTAGGTGTCATCAACCAGTTACTGATTGTTCCCGTGCTACCGGTGTTGTTGTAGTTTGCCCCGATGTAGGCATTCGCTGCTCCGTTGTAAGAATCAAACGGACCACTTGCGGAAACAGGACTTCCCTGGAACCAGTTAGTTGAACCGACAGCCGCACTGGCATTGGTCATTACCCAGCCACTTCCGGCAAGCGTAGTTATGTCATTAAAACTTTCTGAAAATGCCTGGGCAAAAATGGTTGTATTTAACCCAAAGACCAATAAACTGCATAGAGCAGTTCTTCTTAAAATTCGTGTTTTCATAAATCCAGTGATTAGCGTGTTTGTGAATTCGCTACTTCAGAGTAACGTGTGATTTCCTCCTGCAACTGAGCCTTCAGTTGCGCTTCAGTGACTTTCTCCAGTTCCGCAGCAAGTAATCGAACATATTCTTCCTTCAAAACACGGAATTCTTCGTTCAATTTACTCATTTGTGCTCTTGAGGAAGTAACAGCCTGATTGATTTCAGCTTGTTTTGAATCCAATTTGGCACGTTGGGCGCTAAGTGCCGGATGTGATGAAACAACAATCGGTGTTGATTCTTTTAGTGAAGTGGTTTGGGACTGCCCATAACTGAGATCAGCAAATGAACATACACAAAGCCCAATGAATAGTAACTTTTTTTTCATAGTAACTTGTTTAATTTGTTCAAAAATAGGGAAATACAATCCGTACGAATCAGCTTTAGTGGTCAAAAGAATAAAATCAGGGGTTACCCCTAAGTGAAAAATTTGTCGAAATCAATTCATGAAACTGAATCGAAAAAAGATGATATTCTGATGTTTTCAGATCTTACGCATGAATAGTAACCATATTTTTAAGTTAGTAATAGTATTGTACCCACCAAAAATAGCATTAAATCACTGAGTTATCAATTCGCTCATCGATAAATGACCGAAATACAGCTATGAACTAACAAATTCAAGCGCTGAACAAACATTTAATCTTAAATTAATGATTACTAAACTTATAGCACGAATTTTCCGTAAAGATCATAGTGATCCGCAGAAGTAATTTCGACCATTGCGAAATCACCGATACTTACATATCCTTCGGATTTTTTCACAAGCACCTCATTATCAACTTCCGGGGAATCGAATTCCGTGCGACCAATGAAATAATCTCCTTCGATGCGGTCGAATAGTACTTTAAATGTCTTTCCGATCTTTTCCTGGTTCAGTTCGTAGCTGATACCGGATTGAAGCTCCATGATTTCATCCGCCCGCTGGCGTTTCACTTCATCCGGAACATCATCTTCCAAAGAGTAAGCATGTGTATTTTCTTCGTGAGAATAGGTAAAGATTCCCAAGCGGTCAAAACGCATGCGTTCCACGAATTCATACATTTCCTCGAAATCCTCTTCTGTCTCTCCGGGATATCCGGCAATCAAAGTTGTGCGTATCGCAACTCCGGGAACCTTCTCGCGGATTGTATTCACCAAAGCTTCGGTTTTCTCGCGGGTAATTCCACGACGCATCGACTGCAGGATTTTTGTAGATCCGTGCTGCAGCGGCATGTCGAGGTACAAACACACATTCGGATGTTTCACCATTGCATCGAGCACATCCATCGGGAAACCCGCAGGAAAAGCATAGTGTAAACGGATCCATTCAATTCCTTCAACTGCGGCCAGCTGATCCAATAATTCCGCCAGGTTGCGCTTTTTGTAAATATCCAATCCGTAATAAGTCAAATCCTGTGCAATCAATAAAATTTCTTTCACCCCCTGGGCAGCAAGGCTTTTCGCAGAATTTACCAACTGGTCCATTGGTGTTGAAACGTGCTTCCCTCTCATCAAAGGAATGGCACAAAACGAACAAGGTCTGTCGCAGCCCTCTGCTATTTTAAAATAAGCATAATGGGACGGAGTCGTCAGCAAACGTTCTCCAACCAGCTCATGTTTATAATCTGCTTTCAATGTTTTTAGCAATCTCGGCAATTCTCGCGTTCCGAAAAAAGCGTCCACCTCCGGAATTTCCTGTTCCAGGTCATCTTTATAACGCTGCGCCAGGCAACCGGTCACATATACTTTGTCTACCAGCCCTTCTTTTTTCGCATCAGCATAACGCAGGATGGTTTCAATGGATTCCTGTTTCGCATTGTCTATGAATCCACAGGTATTGATGATCACGATCTCTGAATCATCCTGCTTGGCTTCATGTTCCACTTCAAACTTGTTGGCTTTTAGCTGGGCCATCATAACCTCAGAGTCAAAGGTATTCTTTGCACATCCAAGTGTTACGACATTTACTTTATTCTTGCGAAGTGTTTTTGTTTTCATGAAATCAACCAAATAGGGGTGCAAAGGTACGACTACTAATTCAAAATGAAAAATGCAAAATTATGAAGTCGAAAAAACTGAAGGGGCGCGATTAATCGCGCCCCT
>DJFP01000259.1 GCA_002432565.1 Flavobacteriales bacterium UBA5869 | reverse complement strand
GAATCATTACCCTGAATCCGAAGTGAAACTTTCCAAGCTGGAAGTTCCCGTAGTACTCTTGATTGCCTCCTATCCTCCGAGAGAATGTGGAATAGCAACTTATTCCCAGGATTTATTAAGCGCTTTAAACCAACAGTTTGACGGTTCGTTCGAGTTGCAGGTCTGTGCATTGGAAAGCGGTTTCAATGATCATCAGTATCCCAAAGAGGTTGCTTACACACTCCAGGCAGATGTACCGGCAGAATACCTCGCTTTGGCTGATAAGATCAACGCCGACAAACGTATAAACTTAGTTCTCATCCAACATGAATTCGGACTTTTCCGAATGGATAAGGAAGAATCCTTCCTGACTTTGATTCAAACTCTGAAAAAACCCGTTGTAACTGTGTTTCATACCGTACTTCCAAATCCGGATTCAAACCGGAAAGCACATGTTCAAAAAATCGGGCTATTCTCCGACTCACTCATTGTCATGACCAATCATGCCGCTGACATATTAAAGAACGAATACACCATTCCTTCCAAAAAAATTACAGTCATTCCTCATGGGACACATCTTGTTCCTCATTTGGACAAAGAACAGTTGAAACAAAAGTTCGGACTAAAAGGAAAGAAAACACTGGCAACCTTTGGCTTGTTGAGTTCCGGAAAAGGAATTGAAACAACCCTGGAAGCTCTTCCCCGAATAGTAGATAATGAACCTGACGTGATCTTCCTGATAATCGGGAAAACGCACCCCGGTGTAATTGCTTCCGAAGGAGAGGCCTACAGAGAATCGCTTAAAGCAAAGATCCGCAATCTAAAGCTGGACAATCACGTAATTTTCGTAAACAAATACCTTTCACTGAAAGAACTGCTGGAGTATTTACAACTGACGGATATTTATCTTTTTACTTCCCTCGACCCGAACCAAAGCGTAAGCGGTACTTTCTCCTACGCCATGAGCTGTGGTTGTCCGATCATTTCAACTCCAATTCCTCATGCAAAAGAATTCCTGGACCAGGAAACCGGTATCATAGTGGATTTTAGTAATCCTTATCAATTAGCCGATGCCGTAGAACGCATCTTTGAAAACGAAACACTTAGGGAGCAATTTATTTCCAACGGATTGGAACGCATCGCACCGACAGCCTGGGAGAACTCTTCAATCGCACATGCGCAGCTTTTTCAAAAACTGACAACTAATCAAATAGAATTGAACTATGCCTTACCGGAGATTAACCTGGCGCATTTAAGCCGGCTTACCGATCGTTTCGGGATGATCCAGTTCTCGAAGATCAATCAGCCCGACCGTGAATCCGGGTATACACTGGACGACAATGCAAGAGCTCTAATCGCGCGATGCATGTATTACGAAGCTACACTTGACGGGGCAAGTCTTGTTGCTATTCAAACGTATTTGAAATTCATTGCATTCTGTCAGCAGCCAGGTGGTGATTTTCTCAACTACGTGGACCAAGATCAACTATTCTCGGATTGCAATTACGAAACAAATCTTTCCGATTCAAACGGACGGGCCATATGGGCATTGGGCTATCTGATATCCAAACAGCATATTTTCCCCGAAACATTCGGAGTACTTGCAAAATCCATTCTTCGAAAAGCTTTAAGCAACGTAGAACACATGCATTCTCCACGCGCAATTGCTTTCACGATCAAAGGTTTGCATTTCAGCAATATAGAAGACAGAGATCCGGGTGTTACAGCCCATATCAAATTATTAGCAGACCGATTATTAAGAATCTACCGCCACGAATCGGAACCAAACTGGTCATGGTTCGAAAGTTACCTGACCTATGCCAACAGTGTTTTACCGGAAGCATTATTATACGCCTGGGAAGAAACAGGTGATGAATTCTACAAGATGATTGCCAAAAAATCCTTCGATTTCCTGTTGTCCCTAACATTTAACAAAACAGGAATCAAAGTCATTTCCAACAAAAGCTGGCTTCATAAAGGGCATCAACCGGAAGAGTTCGGAGAACAACCTATCGATGTGGCGTATACCGTATTGGCTCTTGACCACTTTTACGAGGTATTCGGAATCGACAGTTATCTTGAAAAGTCAGAGATTGCTTTCAGCTGGTTTCTCGGAAATAATCATTTGTCCCGTATTATATACAACCCGGGGACTGGAGGATGTTACGACGGACTGGAACGCAGCCACATTAATCTGAATCAGGGAGCGGAATCGACGATAAGTTATCTCATGGCCAGAATGACAATAGAAAAACAGCATAAAGCCAGAAACTCCAAACCCGAGAAATTGTATATCGTATCTCAGGAATGATCCAAAAGAAAGCTAACGGACTTGTTCAGTATATGAAGACTAACGGCCTGACACTCGCATTGGCCGAAAGTATGACCTGCGGACTTGCAGCTGCAAAGCTTTCTTCCTGCATAGGCGTTTCGAATGTGCTGCTTGCTTCTCTTGTATGTTATACACCTAAGGCTAAAACACAGCTTTTACAAGTGAAGCAGGCGACCATTCGGCGCCATACATGTGAATCCGCTGAAGTAACGGCTCAAATGGCCGAAAACCTGTCAAAATTAATTGAAGCGGATGTTTATGCCGCTATAACGGGCCTGGCTTCATCAGATGGAAGTGAAACAAAGGACAAGCCGGTAGGAACGGTCTTTTTTGCGATTCGATACAAAGATAAAACTCGTAATTTCCGGAAGGTATTCCGCGGAACTCCTTTAGAGATTAAAACAAAGGCGGCGGTTGAATTATACCGATTGATTTTAAAATTGATCAAACACAAACAGGGACGCCCCGGCTAATCGGGGACGTCCCCCTGCTTCTATTTTTTAGCACTGCTTGCCGAGGATACTACATCTCCTGCCTTCTTTTTCAATTTGTCGGCAAAGTCTTTCGCTTCCCCTGCCAGCTTTGCCCTGGTTTTCTTGCCTTTGGCAGGTGCCAATAAAATTCCAGCCGCCAAACCTACTGCAGCTCCTGCAGCCAGGGTCCCGATCGCTTTCGAAACAGAATGAGATTCCCCGGTAGTGGATTCACCCGTTTTCGTTTTATTCTCTGCTGATTTCATATTCATTGATTTATCGATGATGAATTTTAAGATGTGTCCCGCAAGTTTTAATGTCGCGTCCATATATGCTGTTTTGGAATGAGTATTCTTTGCCATTTGCTTTAAAGATGCGTTTTTGAAGAGGATGGATTATTACAAAATCACATGGTTTTATTGTATAAATCACATTTTTCAGAGTTATTCACCCGTTTGATCGTGCCGGGCATTGACTTTCTTTGACTGTGAAGACCCGGCCTGCCTCAAGTAAATAGAAAGAAAAATGATTGCGAAAATAGACAGGAACTCACTTTGCCAGTTCTGAAAGGATTCGAACCAGAATTTGGAATGCGCTAGATAAGCCATTGCAGTAGTTTGAGGCAGACCTTCCAGGAATTGCTGTTCATTGTAGTCGATAAAACTTCCGTACCAGTGTAATCCGAATGAAAGCAGGAATAACAGAATTAAAGCAATTGAGAGAGAATGTTTATAAAGCATTAGTGCAAAACCACCTTTTTTTACAGGCCATGGAGAATCTTTCAAAGGCTTACATTCGCCTTCCTTGTCTTTTGGCGGGTCTTCCATCGGGCGGGATTCCGACGAGCCCTCCTGCTTCATGTAAATCGTTAAGATGACAAATAAGGCCATCTGGAAAAATTCACTTTCCCAATTCTCAAAAGTTGCCTGTAAAAAATGTCCGCTTGCCAGGTAATGACTTAAATGGATTGCCGGCCGGTCATAGGATGCTAAAAAATCATTATGCTCTTTCCATCCGGTATAGATTTGACCTGCTAGTGAAAACACCATTAATAACAGGAAAGTAACGGAAAGCGCATTGCGCTTCAAAAAGCTTCTTCTTTTCATAAAAATTGATGCAACCAGAAAAAAGGGAGAATCGGCCTTCACTCCAACTCTCCCTTTTAACACTTAACCCACACTACCACACATGGACCGCTTAAAAAAATACCTTAAACATTTATTCAAAAATAACCTGCTTCCATCCCGAACCGATTACACATTCACTAAAGAGATTTGTAGAAATTTCACTATTGTTAAGATTCCTTGTCAAATATGCCCACAGGCAACTATTCCTAACGCTGACCTACTATTTTTAGCATTTGCATGGCATTCTCGTATCCGGCTTCGTAGTAAGTATTATTGAAATAAATACAGCTTTTTGAGGAACCTTTGGGGATTTTTTCGGAGAATTTTTGAAGTTCGGTAGTTTCATAGGACGATTTGAACAACACCGGATTGCCGTGCAATCTGAGGTAAAACACGTTTGTTGTATGCATGAAGGATGTCTCCAAACCCGGAAAGTCGACATTGCAAAAAGTTATCTCTGCAGCGATCAATTTTAGTTTCACATCATCGTTCCACCAGGAAGTGTGACGAAACTCAACGACATTCTCAGGATGATGCGGAATAGTATTCAGGACCAACTCCAGGTTCTCATCCGAATACTGAAAGGAAGGTGGAAGCTGAAAGAGAAAATGGATGCATTTCTTCCCCAACCCTTCGCGTATCAATGCCTGGAATTCGGTGATCAGTGATTTGGATTCCCGCAATTTCAGAATATGTGTGATCTGCTTACTCATTTTCACTGAAAACCGGAAATCGGGAGGCGTTACATCGTAGTATTTTTTGAGATCTGACAATTTAGGTGTACGGTAAAACGTGCCATTCAGTTCAACGGTATTGAACACCGTGCTGTAATGTTCCAGCCAGTTTTTAGGCTTCAGGCCTGTCGGGTAGAATTTGTTTTTCCACGCCGGGTAGTAATACCCTGAACAACCGATGTAACATTTTTTATTCATATCAATTTGGTTTTGTTTTCCACGGAGGTATGAGGAACACGGAA
>DJFP01000024.1:1996-10544 GCA_002432565.1 Flavobacteriales bacterium UBA5869 | reverse complement strand
ATTCGTATTCAAACAGGAGATTCCAAATGTCGGTAAGAAGTTAATGTCCTCCGGAAGAAGGGATGTCGGTTCGGATTACCTGACTGTAAAAGTAACGGATGGTTCACATTCGAAAATCGTACGTCTGAGAGGTGGAGCAAAGGAAATCGGTGAATCTGCGTACTTTGAGCTGAACGGATTGAATTACCGCCTGGAATATGGAATGAAACGCATTAAAATTCCTTTCTACATGAAATGTAACGACTTCATTTTGGACCGTTACCCCGGGTCAGATATGCCTTCGTCTTATGCAAGCGATTTACAGGTTTTGGATACGGCAAACAATGAATTCGGTACGAAACGCGTGTTTATGAACCACGTATTGGATTACGGTGGTTACCGTTTCTTCCAGTCTTCTTATGATCCGGATGAGAAAGGAACCATTTTAAGTGTGAACCACGATTTTTGGGGAACGAATATTACTTATTTCGGGTATTTAATGATGTTTATCGGTATGGTGTTTAGTTTGTTTGCTCCTAGTTCCCGCTTCAGAGAGTTGATCGGAGTATTGAAAAAATCCAATGCAAAATCAGTAATTGCTCTATTGTTCACATTGTTTTCGGCAGCAGCTTATGCACAGGATTCTTCCGAACATGCTCACGATCATGAGCATACACATGATCACACACATCAACACGAACAGGCGATGCCTGCTGCTCCGGTAAAACCGGTCGTTTACTTTATTTCAGAAGATCAAAGTGATGAGCTGTCAACCTTGCTGGTTCAGGACAACCGTGGCCGTATCATTCCTATGCATACCCTGTGTGATCAGTTATTGAGCAAATTATACCGTTCCAATAAATACGAAGGACGTAATGCCGTACAAACTGTAATCAGCATGCACATGTACCCGGATTACTGGCTCGACCAAAAGGTAATCCTTGTTCCGATGGCATTGTATGATGAATACAACCTAACGAAATATGCTTCTTTCCGTGAATTGACGGATGAAACAGGAAATTTCAGATGGATCAACGATTACAATGCTGCTTTGCAGAAACCGGAAGGCCAGCAATCTGAAGTGCAGAAGAAACTCATCAAGTTGGGGGAGAAGTACCAGGTATTGCTTGGAGTGATCAACTGGAATTACATGAAGATCATTCCGATGAAAGGGGATAAAGCCAATCGCTGGTTCATGCCTTTCAACCAGGAATTGATGATGCACGACAGTATTTCAAGTCGTTTAGCCTTGACTTACATCAGCTCGTTGAATGATGCGGCAAAATCCAATAGTGATTTTTCCAAATCNNGATCTGAAGAAGATGCAGCGTTCGATTGCCCCGGCATCTATTCTTCCATCCGAATCGCATGTGAAAATGGAAGTTTCTTACAATAAAATGGAAATCTTTAAGAATGCAGGAAATTCTTACATCCTGTTTTCATTGATCTTGTTGATCATCTTCTTCATTCGGGTATTTTTCAATCCTTCTGAAAAATCGGATCGCCGTTATTCGATTATCGGGAAAGTGATTTTTGTTCTGATGGGAATTATCTTCCTGTATCATGGCGCAGGATTGGTCATGAGAAGTATGATTTCAGGGCACGCTCCGTGGAGTGACGGGTACGAAGCAATGGTTTTCATTGCCTGGGTAATTGTATTGGCAGGATTTATCTTCTCACGAGTAAGTGTGGTTATTTTGGCTGCAGCTGCTTTACTGGCTTGGTTCTTTATTTTTGTTTCACAGTTGAATTTGCTGGATCCGGAAATTACTCCTTTGCAGCCGGTATTGAAAAGTTATTGGTTGATGATCCACGTGGCGATTATTACCAGCAGTTACGGGTTCCTGGGACTTGGATTTATTATCAGTTTTGTCAATATTATTCTTTACCTGACAAGAAGTACCAGGAATGGAACAGAAGTAACGAAGAATATTACGGTGCTTACGGCTGTCAGTGAAATGACCATTACAATTGGGTTGTTTATGCTTACCATCGGTACTTTCCTTGGAGGTATTTGGGCAAACGAATCCTGGGGAAGGTATTGGGGCTGGGACCCGAAAGAAACATGGGCGCTGGTTTCCGTATTGGTTTACGCAATTATCCTGCATTTCAGATACATTCCGGGATTGAAAGGTAAATTCGCCTTCAATGCTGCTGCTATGTGGGGATACGCCGCTATTTTGTTCACCTTCTTTGGAGTAAACTTCATTTTAGTTGGATTACACTCTTACGCTAACGGCGACGGATCTGTGAATTTACCGGGATATGTATGGGTTACGATTGCAATCTTCCTGTTATTAACGATAGTTGCAGGAGTGCGAAATAAAAAGTACCTTAAGACTCAAAGAGAATTGTTATGACCTTGTATGATTTTTCATTGAATTATTTAGATGGTAATCCCATCGATTGGAATACTTTTAAAGGTAAGAAAATCCTTCTGGTGAATGTTGCTTCCCAATGTGGTCTTACTCCTCAGTATACACAGCTACAAGAGCTGAATGAAGAGTTTGGCGGGGATCGTTTCACGATACTTGGAGTTCCCTGTAATGATTTTGCAGGGCAGGAGCCTGGAACGGCAGAAGAGATCGCGGCTTTTTGTTCTACGAATTATGGAGTAAGTTTCCCGCTTTCTGAAAAGGTACACACCATAGGTGAGGAGATCCATCCGATTTATGAATGGCTGAAGGAACAAACAGGTACGGAAGTAAGCTGGAATTTTCAGAAATACCTGATTGATGGAAAAGGTAAAATTGCCGGTTATTTTTCACCGCAAACAGAACCTGTTGAGTCACATATTTTAGATTGGATCCAAAAATCATGAGTCAAATTGACGTTTTAGCAATCGGTGCGCACCCGGATGACGTGGAACTATCCGCTTCGGGAACTTTACTGAAACACCGTGCAATGGGGTATACTACCGGGGTAATTGATCTTACACAGGGTGAATTGGGCTCGCGCGGAACGAAAGAAACCCGAAAGGAAGAAGCTGATGCAGCAGCTAAAATCCTGGGGTTAACGGAACGGGTTAACCTGAAAATGCCAGATGGTTTTTTTGAACACTCCGAAGAAAACCTGCGATTGATCATTGAACAAATCCGCCGTTTCAAACCCGAAATTGTTTTAATGAATGCTGTTTCGGACCGTCACCCGGATCATGGTAAAGGAAGTAAATTGGCTTCCGAAGCTTGTTTTTTAGCCGGATTGCGTAGAATTGAAACTACCTGGAACGGTGAACCACAGGAGGTCCACCGTCCGAAGTTTGTTTACCATTACATCCAGGACCGCTACCTCAAACCGGATTTTGTGATTGATGTCACCGATTTCGTAGAACAGAAATTCGATTCAATCAAAGCTTATAAGACCCAATTCTGGGATCCGAATTCTTCGGAACCGAAAACACCGATTTCAGGAGAAGAATTTTTTGAGTTCCTGCGTGGCAGAATGGCCGAATTCGGACGATCCATCGGGGTCCGTTATGCGGAAGGATACACGGTTGAACGCGTTATCGGAGTCGATTCCCTATTTCAGCTTAGATAAGGTTTCTTTCACGTTTGAGATCAAATCATTGAATTCTTTTGCCAGTTCTTCGTTGATAATTCCGTCTTTGAAATTTTCCTGGAAACTCGGTAAGCTGAAATGTCCCAAAATGTTTGCATTATGGCGTGGAAAACGGCTTAAAGCAGCCTCCAGCGAGAATTTTGCGCCCAGTTTACCCGGAGAAGTGGAGATCAATAACATCGGTTTGTCATGGAATACGCTGTTATTCAATCGGGAACACCAATCCAGTGTATTCTTGAATGCTGCAGAATAACTTCCGTTGTGCTCGGTCATGGAAATTACCAGGAAATCAGAGCTTTCAATGATCTCATGAAGTTCATGAGCCTGAACCGGGTAACCATCTTCCTTTTCCTTGTCTACTGAAAATACAGGCATTTCAAAGTCATTCAGATCGATCATATTGACTTCTCCGTCAAACTGATGCGCTGCGAAAAGCGCAAATTGCTGATTGATAGAGGATTTACTGGTACTTGCTCCGAATGCTAATATTTTCATGGTATTTTCTTTTTACGAAGATAGGCATATTCTCAAACTAATGAGGGGCTTTGATTTACAGATTTTACAGCTTATGAATCCCGTTTTAGTCTCAATCACTTTGTTATGTAACGAAAACATGATATCATGTTATTATAAACTCATGATATGAAAAAAGGGCTTCCGCCGCAGCGGAAACCCCTTAAACTTTGCTATAAAACTAAACTAACAGAGAAAACTTATTTCACTACGCTCAATTTAACAGTCTTAACTGCATCACCGGTTCTTACAACTGCGTAGTACAATCCTTGAGCAAAATCAGCAGCGTTGATTGTGAACTCATGAGTTCCAACTTCCGCATATTTTGTACCCACTGTCTGCATTACTTGTCCGTTTGCATTCATTACAGTTACTTCGATAGTGCTGTTTTGAGCTACGTCAACAAATAATTTTGCGTTTTCATTTGTTGGGTTAGGGTATAAAGAAACACCTGCAATAGCTGAAACTTCTTTGATTCCCAAAAGACCTGTAAAGTCAGCTCCGCTCAAAAGTGGAGAACTGGCAGCCGGACGGTAGTCAGGAGCAAGGTAATTATAAGGAGTTGTCAAAATACCAGCTGTAGAAGCGATAGAGTCGTTCATTCCGGCAGCAAACCAAGATTGGATATCAAATGTACTTGAAGCTGTTCTTTCCGTTACTTTACCAGGAGAGTTACCTGCAACGATATTGTTCTTGTAAAGGATCAATCCGTTTGTTGCATTTGCTTCACAAGCAGTTCCATCGATGAAAATACCTCTTTGGAAATCCATAAAGATTGAATTGCGGATGTCAAGAGCTGAATTTTTACGGATACGTGCTCCGCGACGGTAACCAGTAGCAATGGTGTTTGATGTGTTACCTCTGTATGGTCCGATTGCAGTGATATTAGAGAATGTTGCGTTTGTTTGCGGGTTGTTTGTAGAACCGGTAGCATCATTATCAGATTCAAAACCTTCTGAAGTAGAGATAGCCGGGTTGTCCGCTAAGTTAGGATCACGAACGATCAAACCGAATTGGATGTTTCCGGAGAAACCGTAATCCGTATCGAAATCGTCATCTAAGTTTCTGTAAGAAATCAAGTGCTTTGCATTCACAGCTCCACCGAACCACTCGAACCCATCATCATTACAGAAAGATACCTGAACAAAGTTCACTTCAGTACCACTACCTACAGAACCGAAAGTAATTCCGTTGATTTCTTTATCTGTTTGGTATGCATATCCAGGGAATTCTACACGTACGAAAGTCAATTTACCTGAATTGTCAGCGTTGTCAGGAGCAGCACCACCACCGAATTCTGTATCTGTAGTAGGAGCAAGACCTTCGATGTTTGCAATACCGTTTGTTTGGTTGTTAGCACCTTTTCCAAGGAAGATCAATCCACCCCAGTCACCTGCTGCACGAGATCCTACAGGCTGGTTGGAAGTAAATACGATCGGAGCGTTTACTGTACCCTGAGCCATTAATTTTGCTCCTTTGGTAATGAACAAACCTGATCCCTGAACCGCTTTATCACCCATGATGATTGTTCCCGGCTCGATTGTCAACGTAGCGTTGTTTTTTACATAGATCTGACCTTGCAACAAGTAAACGTTTCCTGCTGTCCAGGTAGTGTTTGTTGTAATGTTTGTAGTGATCGTTTGGTTTGGAGTACCGTAGTTTGTGTTTTGAGGATCCCAGTTAGCCCACCCTTCTGACCACATTGCTGTTGGAGCAGGAGCGAAAGCACCGCGATACGTTGTTGGTTCGAACAACTGTCCGAATGCTGCAAAGGTTCCTAAACCTGCGAATAATGCACTTAAGTAAATCTTTTTCATTTTTCGTTTTTTTTCTTGGTACAAAATTGCTCTTCAAACCTTGTTCTATCCTTTCCTTTAAGTTACGATTCGCGTAAATAAATGTTAAGTGAGGTTTAATTGATTTAGCATTGGCTTAACATGGGTAAAAGGGTTTAGTTTTTCGATTTAGGCAAGAGTAGAGCGGAGTAGAGGATTGGAAGCCTCAAGAGGTTGGAGCGGGTATTTGGAGTTGATCGTTTAGTTGATTATTGGTGCTGTTTAACTTTCCATTCATCTTGTAGGGCGAAAAATTTTTCGGCACTACTGGAAAACATCAAAAAAGAAAAGCCATCAGTCAGCTGACTGATGGCCTCTCAGGTGTTTTGACTATTTTTTACAATCTGAAACTGATAGAAGCACTGAATGTTCTTCCGAAGTTTGTTTTCCAAACTCGTTGATCAATGTCTTTATCAAAACCTTTTGCATTGTTCTTATCTCCGATAAAAATGGTGTTGAAGAATCCGTTCATTCCTTTTGCTTCGGATCTGGCAGTGAAGTTATTCTGATAAAAGACCTGATCTTGTGCCAGGATATTTTGAATGTTTAATTTAAATTGAGCACGTCCTTTCCAGAACCCTTTAGTGATTTGAAGATCAAGGAATGTTCTTCCCTGTTCCCATAGATCCGGTTCGTTCACGTTGCCAACAATGTAAATTCGCTGCCCCACACGGTTCACATTCAAAGCTACTCCCCATTGGTTACGTGCATTGTCATAACGAATACCTGCATTGAAGACATAAGGCGACTGACCCTGAAGCGGTCTGGAATCAGCTACACTTCCCGCAACACCTGAAACATCCACCTGAGAACGAATGATTGATAAATTGGAGTAAACCGTTAAATCATCAAACAAAGAAGAGGTGTCCATCCCAAAGATTGTCGAGATCAATGATCTTGCCTCCAGTTCTAATCCGTAATTCGTTGCTGAAGGAACATTTTGGAAAGAAATTTCTCCGACTACGTCCGGACGCGATTTTTGCTCGATCGGATTGATGAAGTTTTTGTAGAAAATAGTTGCTGAGAACAATTGNNTAGAATGCAAACGGAGCCAATTCCCGGTATTCCGGTCTGTTCAAGGTTTGAGAGTAGCTTAAACGAACATTGGTGCGTTTATTAGCTTCAAAGATGGCGTTGATGGAAGGAAGTACATCCAGTTTTTTGGTGCTGATCTTTAATTCGGAAAGGTCATCTTTTAATGATGTCAGTTCTTGTTGGAAATATTCAGCACGAACTCCATAAATGAATCGGAATCGTTTACCAAATCGGTTGTCTAATTGCAGATATGCAGCATTTAAGACAGATTGTGCATCGTATTGATCCGAAGGTTTTGTTCCGTCTGTTAGTTTGAATCCTCCTTTTCCTGGATTTCCGTTAGCTGCAGGTTCAATCAGTCCCATGTTTTGAGCAGCGAAAATCTCGTCTTCAGGGAGGTATAATAAGCTTTCATCAAACTGAATATTTCCTCCGCTCACGCCATACTTTGTATATCCCAATTGGCGTGCAGCAAATTTACGGTTACGCACCTGGCTGTAAACTCCGATTTTAAATTCACTTTTGAATTTTCCGAAAAGATCCGTCGCATAAGCTAAATCCAAACGACCGTTAACGGAACTTTCTTTGTTCTCAGAGAAGAACATTCCACCGCCATAAGCAGGACCAACACTTGATGTGGAAATATTTGCAGAATACATGGTATCTCTCGAATCAGGATTGGATGGATCGATAAATGTTTTGTTTCGGGAATATACCGAACGGCTTAGGTTTGGAATAGAACGGTTTACGTTGCTGTAACCTGCCAACCAGTTTACTTTGAATCCCTTTGCTCTCAATCCGTGCTGTCCTTCCAGCTGTCCGGAGTAAACCCGGTCTGAAGTAAACCAGCGCGCATTCGAACGGATAAGGATCGGATTTGATTCCAGTGCATTTGTAGCACCTGTTCTATTGATTAATTTATCGGAGGAATTAATGCTGTAGATATTTTTGAAGCTGATGGTATTACGTTCATTGATCTTGAATGCAAAATTAGCCAAAGCACCAGCCAGTAAGTTCGTTACATTGTTTTTGTCCAGGTAATCATTTTCCATTTGTGTTGACTGAGATGAGTTCGGGTCAGTACTGTTCAGGTAACTGTTTCGAACCGTCTCATTATAGCTGAAGCTTCTGCTGTATGTCAAGGCCGCAATCATTCCGAATTCACGTTTACCGAATTTTTTGTTGAAACCTCCGGATGCCTGAAGACTTAAGTTTGGAAGGAATTTACCTTCGGTTGTTCCCCAATTCGTAGATACTTGCTGAGCGACCTTTGCCTGTTCGTGAATATTTAACGGGTACTGTCCGAAAGGCGCAACAGCAGCTGGAATTTTCCGGGAACCGTCATCAATTCCTAACCAGTCCATTTTTCCACCTTTATAAGAAGTGCGGTCTTTGAAAGTTGTAATGGTGTTGTAGCCGCCTCCGACCTGGAAAGAGAAAAAGTTCTTTTCAGGAATGCTTTTAGTATTGATCTGGATCAAACCGCCTGCAAATTCTGCGGGCTGTTCCGGTGTTGCGGATTTTGTGATTGTTAAATTATCAAGCATGTTCGAAGGGAACATATCGAATGAGAATGCTTTTCTGTCGCTTTCAGAACTTGGAAGTGGAGAACCGTTCAGGAAAGCTGC
>DJFP01000024.1:0-1968 GCA_002432565.1 Flavobacteriales bacterium UBA5869 | reverse complement strand
ACCATTTTCAAAACATCACTGGTGTTGCTAGCCGTAGAACGCTGAATAGACTGGCTCGACATGACGTCGCCCACGCTGATCGCATTCTTTTGTGCGAGAACAACTCCCTGGTCTGTATCTGTGATCCTTTTTGCAGAAACGACAATTTCACCGATGGAAGTACTGTCCTCAGCCGGTGGTGACATGACTACGTCAATGGTGGTAATTTCTCCTGATTTAACCTGGATACCATTTACAATTTGAGTGGGCATTCCGGCGTACAATACCTTGATAGTATATGTTCCGTTTTCCAATTTGTCGAAATTGTAAATACCTTCGATGTCCGACAGGATTCGTTTTGTTTTTTCAATCAATTCTACCTGCGCAGAAGGAAGTCCTTCCCCGGTTTCAGAATCGATTACTTTTCCTTGAATTACTCCGGTGTTTTTGTCTTGCGAGAATGCAAAACCTGCAATTAGTAATGTAACAACGGAAAGAAATATCTTCATAGCTTTAATTTTGCCACAAAGGAACTACTATAACGTTATTCTAAATTAAGAGTAAAATTATTGCATTGTAAGGCTTGTGTGAACAAATTATGAAGCCACTTAATATTTAATTAACATTAAGCTGAAAAGGGTTGTCAACACTCAAAAATAGCTTTTTATGATGAGATCGTTTTCAGCTTCCAGGATAGAATTGTCAATTTCAAGGTAAAGCAACATGCGTTCTTTTTCATCTTTTGAGACTTCTTCCACGGTCTTATTTGCCACATTTAATTCTTTGTAAATCGTTGAATGGTAATTTTTTGTCTGTAGAACGGTTTTCATGGACTCTCCGTTGGTATTTATAATTTTTTCAAATACCAGGTCTTTCAATCCGTGATAGTAAAACCAGCAAATTTCCTCGGTTGTTCCAATACTTGTTTTATACAAGGGCGCTATACCTACAATTCTGAAATCCATGAAATTGAAATCTATTCGGTAAAAGTAATCCAGTTTTATTCTATAACCGATAATCAGTTCATGTGAGTGAGGAATACTATCCGCGTTTTTGATTTGAGTTTTAAACTCCTCATCTGCAAAATAAAGGGCCTTTTCTGTTTGAATGGTTTTCAGGTATCCGAAAAAGTTAAACTCAGGACTAAGTTTAAACTCGGAAAGTGGTATGTCGCGATGAACACGTTTTGCCCAAAGCACGCTCTTTTCTTCTAAAGGGAGTAAAAATAAACGATCATATTCTTTCAAAGGGACTTTCAGGGAACTGGCAGAATGATTGTGAGTTTCTATTGTTTCGAATTCGGTATTGGAAATGTAATCAATGCGGGCAGCCAATTCTCCGTTCTCAGCATAGAATTCCCAGTTTCCAACGCGCTGGTTATTATCCAGCCGTCCTGTAGCCTTTTTATTTCCATTCGGATAAGAGGATACATATTTTCCACTGTAAATCCCATTATCATAAAGAAGCTGTGTAAAACCGACCAAAGGGGTCAGAAAGATTAGAAGAGTAAGTGTTGGTAAGATGGATTTTTTCATGTGGTAATAAGTCTGGTTTTTGATTTGGTTACATCAATAAATCTCTTCAATAACAAACTGCTGATTATTAAATAAAACGTGGTCACCTTTCTTTTTGTGAAGTAATAACTGACCGAGTGGTGCACCCAATCCAATGCCTATTACATTCTTCCCTTCGAAAGCACTGTTTCCAATTGGAATTCCAATTAGGAATATCCCTTTATTGGTTTGGATCACAGCTCCCAATTGCACCTGATTTGCCTGATCTGCAGATTGATTGTCGACCAAGCTCTTTAAACGCTGCTGTTCGTTTAATTGTGTGTTGAGCTTGACTAATTCCTGCTGGGCCATTTCACGCGACGTTTCAAACTTGTCCCCGGCCGAACTTTTGCTGTCCTCGGCAATGCCTTTTTGAAGATCTGCAATATCTTCCTGTAAAGAAGTTATTTTCTCAGAAATAGTAGTCGATATATGC
>DJFP01000076.1 GCA_002432565.1 Flavobacteriales bacterium UBA5869 | reverse complement strand
TTTTATGTCAGCTTTTGATCGCTTAATTGAGCAAATAGACGCCTTCATCCGGAAGTATTACAAGAGTGAGATCTTGAAGGGTGTTTTGATCGTCGTTGGCTTTTTATTGGCCTCCTGGTTAACGGTGAGTGTCCTGGAATATTTTGGCCGTTTCCCGAGTTCGGTCCGATTTATCTTGTTGATTTTATTCCTGGGAATGAACGGTTATTTATTGGTGCGTTATTTTGCGCTCCCGTTAATGCGTTTATACTCTTTTGGAAAGCGAATCAATCGAACGCAGGCAGCTAAAATTATCGGTGCCTTTTTTCCAAATGTTTCTGACCGCTTGCTGAACACGCTTCAGTTGAATGAGATTATAAATGAGAATGACCGCAGTTTTGAATTGATTCGCGCAAGTGTTTCACAGAAATCTAATGAGCTGCTGGCTGTTAAATTTGAAGAGGCAGTTCGTTATGAGGAGTCGAAGAAGTATTTAAAGTACGTGATTCCGATTGTCCTGCTTTTTGGTACTATAGCTGTTTTTGCACCGGGATGGATCACAAAGGGTTCTTCCAACGTGGTTAATTTTTCTCAGGCTCAGGAGGCTCCGTTTGATTTTAACCTGGTGAACGGAAAAAATAGATTACGTGAAGGAAGCTCTTATAATGTGGAAGTAGATATCACAGGATTATATGTTCCTGAACATGTGTTCCTGGTTTCAAACCGGGGTCGTTATAAAATGAACAAGACCCGAAAGAACCGCATGGCTTTCCCCATCGAGAATTTGAAAACAGATTTTATTTTCCATTTCGAAAGTGAAGGGTATCAGTCAAAAGAGTTTGAGGTTAAGGTTTTGGGAAATTCATCTCTGGGTAAAGTTGTAGCAACGTTACATTACCCGAAATACCTGCATAAGAAGGATGAGCGCCTTTTGAACATTGCAGACCTGGATCTTCCTGAAGGAACGAAGGTAGATTGGAATGTAGAAACCCGCAATGTGAGTTGGTTCAAAGTAATGAGCAAAGGTTTTTCCAGGCAGTTCAATACCGGAAACGGAAGTTTTGAAACTGTTTATAAAGAAGATGGTTCGATGAATTTTGTTTTGAAGAACAAAGATCTGAACATTTTGGACACTTCGAGTATTCGGGTTCACGTTATTAAGGACGCCTACCCTTCTATCCTGGTTTCTGAAAATGTAGATTCAGTAAAGACATCTGTTCGTTTGTTTGAAGGATTGATATCTGATGATTACGGATTGACGTCCTTGTACTTCATGTACACCATTAAAAAGAAGAATGGAACGGAATTGAAGCGTAAAATGTTGGTTGATAAGTACACTTCTACCAATGATAAATTTTCATTTGCTGTGGATTTCAGCAGAGATAATATCGATGTGGAGGACAAGATTTCTTATCATTTCCAGGTGTTTGATAACGATGGCGTGAACGGATCAAAAAGCACCTCTTCGCAAAACTTCGTTTATGAACTTCCTACACTTACCGATTTGAATGAGAAGCGCGATGAAGTTCAAAAGGAATTGAAGAATTCACTGAAAGATGTTTTCAAGAAAACGGAACAGTTCCAAAAGGATGTGAACAAGCTCCAGAAATCATTAATGAACAAATCAAAAAGTGATTTCAAGAATATGGAGCAAGTTCAGTCTTTGAAACAACAGCAGCAATCTCTGCAGGAGGAGTTACAATCCATAAAAGACAAATTGGATGCTAGTAATGAGGAAAAGAATAAACTGAGTGAGCAGGATGAAGAATTGTTGAAACAACAGGAACTTATCGAAGAGTTGCTGAAGGAAGTAATGGATGATGAGCTTAAAAAGCTGCTCGATGAGTTGGAGAAATTGATGGAGAAGAACGATCAGCTTCAGATGAAGAATGAAACCGAGAAGTTGGATGCCTCCAGTGATGAGATGAAGAAGCAATTGGACCGAACCATGGAGATGCTCAAACGTTTGCAGGTGAATGAGAAGATTGACGATTTGGAAAAGGAATTGGATCAATTGGCCGAGGAACAGGAGAAATTGGAGAAAGAGATTAAAGAAGAGAAACTCTCTGAAAAGGATGCTTCAAAGAAACAGGAAGAGCTGAATAAGAAGTTTGATGAACTGAAGAAGGATATGCAGGAAATGCAGAAGCTGAATGAGGAGTTGGAACGACCGATGCCTATGGATTCGTTTGAGCAGGAACAGCAGGAAATCTCCGATGAAATGAACGATGCCAAGAGTAAACTGGATCAGGGAAAGAAATCAAAGGCCGGAGAAAATCAAAAGAAGGCTGCTGAGAAGATGAAGGAACTTTCGGATCAATTGAATAATCAACAGGAAGCGGCAAACAAAAAGCAGAATGAGGAAGATATGGGTCTTATCCGTTTGTTGCTGGAGAATTTGATGTCGTTGAGTTTTGACCAGGAGTATGTGATGAACCGATTTGGAAAAGTGAAGGATATGGACCCTTACTATAATAAGTTGGGAAGGAAACAACGAAGTATCATTGACGATAACAAATTGATAGAAGATAGTTTGATGGCCCTGGCCAAGAGACAAACGAAGATTGCCCCGTTTATCGATAAGGAATTAAAAGATATCCGCACGAATTTCGGCCTGATCACAAATGAGATCGGCGAACATAATCGCAGGGGAATGCAGCAGCATCAGCAATATATAATGACAAGTTACAACAACTTAGCATTGATGTTGAATGAGAGTTTGCAATCGATGCAGCAGCAACAGCAGGCTCAACAAAAACCAGGTTCTGGTTCTTGTGACAATCCGGGTGGCGCGGGACAAAAGCCAAGCTCCGGGCAAATGTCTTCCGGGGACATGAAGGAAATGCTGAAGAAGCAGCTGGAGCAAATGAAGAAGGGAAATAATCCCGGAGGAAAAGAACCGGGGAACAAGCCTGGCCAAGGTAACCAGGGAATGCCCGGATTAGGGAATAAGGAAATCGCAAAGATGGCCGCACAGCAAACAGCAATTCGTCAACGCTTGGAGCAGTTGCGAAATGAGATGAACAAAGAAGGTCAGGGAAAAGGAAATCAGTTGAACCCATTGATCAAGGAGTTGGAGGAACAGGAGCGACAATTGATCAATAAACAGTTTTCTCCGGAAATGATCCGTCGCCAGCAAGATATTTTAACGCGTCTTTTGGAAAGTGAAAAAGCACTGAAAGAAAGAGGGTTTGAAGAAAAACGGGAATCCACTTCAGGAAAAAATGTGAATTATGGTAACCTTATTCGATTTGATGAGTATAAGCGTAACAAGCTTGGACAAGTTGAGTTGCTGCGTGCGGTTGATCCTTTGTTGACAAAGTACTACAAAGACAAAGCTGGCAAATACTTCAATCAGTTCTAGTATACGTAGAACATTAAATGAATAGAATGAAAGAAGGGTTTACTTTAATTGATTCGTTAAGCATTCCTTCAGAATTGAATAATTTGCCGGTAGTAGAGTCGATGATCGATAAAGCTTGCCAGACAGTTGGTATCGATGAGGACATGTATGGAAATGTATTGATAGCAGTNNAAAGAAGTGAAGTTGGAGTTTTATGAAACCAGTGATGGTTTTGGGTTTAGAATATGTGATGAAGGTGTGGGCTTTGATCATCTGCACCTCCCCGATCCTACTTCCCCCGAAAATATTGAAAAGGAAAATGGAAGAGGAATTTTCCTGATGAGAAACCTGGCGGATGAAGTAAAGTTCAATGAAAAAGGGAATGAAGTAAGTGTCTTTTTTAATAGATAATGGTAGAGATTTTTTTTGAAGATATTGAAGAAGTTCCGGGTGTCAATCCGGAATTTTTGTTTGCATGGTATTCAAATGTGTGTGAAGTAGAGTCAAAAGTATTGGGAGAAATTTCAATTATCTTTTGTTCGGACGAGCATTTGTTGGAGATGAATAAGGAATACCTGGAACATGATTATTACACGGACATCATCACATTCGACTACACACAGGAGAATGTGGTTTCTGGTGATTTGTTTATCAGTGTTGATCGTGTTCAGGATAATGCGAACGAGTTTGATGCTTTGTTCCAGGATGAATTGCATCGGGTGTGCGTGCATGGCTTGTTGCATCTGTGTGGATACAAGGATAAGTCGGAAAACGATGAAGAGTTAATGAGGTCGAAGGAGAATGAAATGCTGGAGCTTCGAAAGTTTCACGTGGAACATTTGAAGTGAAGTGTTGTTTTTGTTTCACGTGGAACATGAGTGTGTCCTGTGAAATGTTTGATTCGTTTTTTTGAAGAGGCCAAATGTTAATGTTGCGTAAGTTTCACGTGGAACATTTGAAGGCTTGCCGGGATGATAGTAATTTTGCTCCACGTGAAACATGAAGTAATATGTTGAAGAATTATGATGTCATTGTGGTGGGTGGCGGACATGCCGGTTGCGAGGCTGCGAATGCAGCTGCGAAACTGGGAAGTTCGGTGTTGTTGATTACAATGAATATGAATACGATTGCTCAAATGAGCTGTAACCCCGCAATGGGTGGTGTGGCCAAAGGGCAAATTGTTCGGGAGATTGATGCGCTTGGTGGCGGATCCGGCATTGTTTCGGATTTGTCAGCAATTCAGTTTCGTATGTTGAATCGCTCAAAAGGTCCGGCAATGTGGTCGCCAAGGACACAAAACGATCGGATGAAGTTCGCGGAAGAGTGGCGCTTACTGCTTGAACGAAATCCAAATGTTGATTTTTGGCAGGACATGTGCAACGGATTGATCGTGGAAAACGGATCTGTTGTGGGTGTTCGCACTTCTCTTGGTATTCCGGTTTATGGAAAGGCTGTTGTTCTGACAAACGGAACATTCCTGAATGGATTGATCCATTTGGGGGAGAAACAGTTTGGCGGTGGAAGAATCGGTGAAAAAGGAGCTACGGGAATTACCGAGGATTTGGTTGCTTTGGGATTTGAGTCCGGAAGAATGAAGACCGGAACTCCTCCGAGAATTGACGGCCGTTCGCTGGACTATTCCAAAATGGAACTGCAGGATGGTGATGAAAACCCAAG
>DJFP01000256.1:478-6120 GCA_002432565.1 Flavobacteriales bacterium UBA5869 | reverse complement strand
TGCCGAAGCGGCTTTGCGAAGGCTAAGAGTTACAGCAAAGGCGCAGCGGAGTCGAAGTCCCGAAGTTTTTCATTCCATTAGTTGCTTCCTGCGCCTATCGGTTTCTTTTCAGAAGTTTTTGCCTGGGCAGGTTCAGTTGCAGCTCCGTTTTCTGTTTTTTTCGGAACCGGTACCATCACTACTTCACTGGCTGCGGTTCTGACTTGTGCAAACAACCAGTCATACATTTCATCGGTGCGGAAAATACGTTCCAATGCTCCGTGATTTGCTCCGGCGATTTCTGTATAGATCAGGTTTTTCCCGTTGTTACAATTCTTAATTGCCGCAACCATTTCCCGGGAATAACGTACCGGAACTGCTTCATCCCTGTTTCCGTGCTGGATCCACATCGGGATACTTGCCAGGTTACAGGCATCTTTCGGGTTTCCTCCGCCACAAAGTGCAACGGCAGCGGTAATTTTGTCTGCATGTTTTCCTGCAAAATGCATGGTTCCATAACCGCCAAGGCTCATCCCGCAAACGTACACGCGATTGGTGTCTGTTTTGTATTGCTTTTGTACGTATTCCAAAACTTCCAGGACTTTGTCCGGGTTCCATGATCCGTTAGCAACCTGTGGTGCAATGACAATTGCAGGAACTTTTCGTCCTTTTTCAATTTCGTGGATAACCCCGTATTTTTTAACACGATTCAAATCCGTTCCGCTTAAACTTTTTCCATGAAGAAAGATCAGGATCGGAGGATTGTTGTTCAGAGTAGCTGAATCCGGAAGGTTCAGCCAAAAATTGTAGTGCGTTTTTCCTCTTACAGCACTCAATTGCGCGAATGATTGAAAACCAACAACCAGACAAATTATGACAAGAATGTTTTTCATATATTTTTCTCTCTTTTGTTCCGTTTATAGCAACTGCACCTCTGTCTGCTGTTGCTTATCATCCGCCTTGGCGGATTCTTTTTGGGTCGGCTAATATAGGGATTTCACAGGAACGGAGTGTTTAATTTTCCGTTAAATTGGGTTTGTTGTCGTTTAAAAGAGAGGGTATGCCAGTATTAAACGGTATGAAGTTTAATTGGTTACAGTTAAAACCAGTAGGGCCGCGATTAATCGCGGCCCTACTGGTTTATTTATCAGTTTGTTGTTACTGTCTTGCAGCATCAAGCATTTGCTTGTATTTCGCTTCTTTCTCAGTGTTTTTTACAGCACGGGCAATTTTCACCAAACTGTTCAAAACATCTACATCTTTTGGAGAAAGTACAATGTACTTCTCTAGAGGATCCATTGCAAAACCATAGAACTCTAAACTCTTTGCAAGCAATTCATCCGATTCTTTTTTCGCATTCGGAGGAAGATTTCCTGCTTTTTGACGCAATTCAAATCCTTTACTTGAAAAGTAACTTCCAAGGTTGTAATATGCATCTGCATAATTCGGATCAATTTCTACTGCTTTATTCAGGTTTTCCAAAACGGTTTGGTCATCGTTCATTTCCATCGCGATAGTTCCCAAAGCAAAATACAAGTGCTTGTCTTTCGGGGATTTAGCAATTGCCTGCTTTAAGAATTCAACTGCTTTATCGTTTTGTCCGGCTTTGATGTAAGCCATTGCTGTTGCACGGTAAATTTCGTTTGGTTTGTAATTCGCATCAGCTGCTTGTTTGTAGTATTCGGCAGCCTGAACGTAATTGGAATCATTTTCTGATGCGATACCTGCGTAATAAATAGCTGTTGTATCCAATTGGTTCAGAATTCCCGTGTAATCATTCACCGTTCCGAAGGCCATGGTTGCTTCTTTGAATTTTTTCGCATCAAATGCAGCAGAACCTGTAGTATAAAGCATTTGCTTGATCGTATTCACGCTGTTCTGGATATCCGAATCATACTTATTGGAAAGATCATAAGCTTCTTTGTAAGCTTTGATAGAAATTTCCTTTGCATTTTCAGGAACATTCTTGTTGAATTCTGCATCTCCAAGCATTTTTAAGAAAAGCATGGAGGTATAGATTTCTCCTTTCAGGAACAACGTTTTCGGACTTTTTTCTGTTTCAGCATTCGTTGAAGCGATATCAATAGACTCTTTAGCTTTTAACAGTTGTTTTTTACTTTCGACCATGTCTCCGGCCATTTGAGCTTTCTCAAAATTCTGGAATGCCAAAGCAGCATCCGTTTCTACCTTTTTTTGAGCAAAAGAAAGTGATGAAATCATTACGATCCCAGCTATCAAAGCTCCTTTAGTCATATTCAAATAGTTCATAATTTTAATTGTTTTCTGTGATCTTGTTTCCAACTTTTATGCCATTATCGACCTTAAAGATGCAAACAAAATACAATTTCCATATTATTCCTCCGAATTTGTTTCTGTTGTTTCTTCTGAAGCACCATCTGAAGGTCCGTCAATGATCGTTCCTTCTTCGCCTTCGAATTCATCTTCCTCATCGGAACGCGGTACTCTTGCCACAGCAGCAATTTCTGCATTTCCTTTTAAGTTGATCAAACGAACACCCTGAGCGGCACGTCCCATCACACGAATACTGTCGATATGCATACGGATCGTAACACCAGCTTTGGTAATGATCATTAAATCGTCTTCGTCAGCAACTGTCTTGATAGCCAGAAGCGGTCCGGTTTTATCCGTGATCGAAATGGTTTTTACTCCTTTCCCGCCACGGTTGGTAATGCGGTAAACCGGCTCACCGTCTTCCGGATCGTCCAGGAAGGAACGTTTCCCATAACCTTTTTCAGAAACCACCATGATCGTTTCCGCCTTATCTTTTACGCAGATCATTCCGACAACTTCGTCTTTCTCATTCTGAAGTGTTACCGCTTTTACACCAGAAGCATTTCTACCCATCGGGCGAACTTTTTCTTCATTGAAACGGATAGCGCGGCCCGCTTTTGTTGCAAGGACCATCTCATTCGTTCCATCTGTCAATCGAGCCTCTAGTAATTCATCGTTCTCACGGATTGTGATCGCGTTAATACCGTTTGCTCTCGGACGGGAATATGCTTCCAGGGAAGTTTTCTTAATGATACCTTGTTTCGTACACATCACGATGAAGTTGTTCTCTACGTATTCTTTGTCGGTCAAATCTTTGACTTTCACATACGCTTTGATCTTATCATCCTGCTCAATGTTCAACAGGTTTTGGATGGCTCTTCCTTTTGCGGTTTTATTTCCTTCCGGAATTTCAAACACCCGCATCCAGAAACAACGTCCTTTTTCCGTGAAGATCAATAAGTAATTGTGGTTAGTTGCCACAAATAAATGCTCTAAGAAATCTTTATCACGCGTAGTAGAACCTTTCGATCCCATTCCNNGCGTGAGAAATCGTAATAACCACTTCTTCATCCGGGATCAAATCTTCGATCTTCATTTCTGAAGCCGAGTACTCAATCTGTGAACGGCGCGCGTCACCATATTTTGCGCGAACTTCGATCAATTCGTCTTTGATAATCTGCATTCTNNGCATATTCAGCACGTAATTTATCCTGCTCCAGTCCTGTCAATTGACGCAGACGCATTTCAACGATAGCACGGGATTGGATATCAGATAAAGCAAAACGCTCCATCAAACGCTCACGAGCTTCCTCCGGACTTTTCGATGAACGGATCATAGCGATTACTTCATCAATATTGTCTGAAGCAATGATCAACCCTTCCAAGATATGAGCACGCTCTTCTGCTTTGCGTAATTCATACCTGGTTCTGCGTACAACTACTTCATGTCTGAATTTCACGAATTCAGCAATCATTTCTTTCAGGTTCAACAAACGTGGTCTTCCGTCAACCAAACAAATGTTATTGATAGAGAATGAACTTTGAAGAGCGGTGTATTTATAAAGTTTGTTTAGAACAACGTTTGGAATGGCTTCACGCTTTAATTCAAAAACGATACGCATACCATTTCTGTCAGATTCGTCACGAATGTCCGAAATACCCTCGATCTTTTTGTCATTTACCAGTTCAGCAGTTTTTTTGATCATTTCTGCTTTATTCACCTGGTAAGGAATCTCCGTTACGATGATCTGTTCACGGCCACCATATTCTTCAATCTCGGCTTTTCCGCGGATTACTACGCGGCCACGTCCTGTCAATAGCGCTTCGCGTGCTCCGTCAACACCATAAATAATACCTCCGGTAGGGAAGTCAGGTGCTTTTACGTAGTGAAGTAATTCTTCGTCTTCGATATCCTTATTGTCAACATAGCCGATAATTGCGTCGACAACTTCTCCTAAATTGTGCGGCGCCATATTTGTAGCCATACCAACTGCAATACCGCTTGCTCCGTTCACCAGCAGGTTTGGGATTTTTGAAGGTAAAACAGTAGGCTCCTGTAATGAGTCGTCAAAGTTCGGAGCAAAATCTACCGTTTCTTTGTCCAGGTCATCCAGCATCTCTTCAGCGATCTTACGCAGACGTGCCTCGGTATAACGCATTGCTGCCGGACTGTCACCATCAACCGATCCGAAGTTTCCTTGTCCGTCAACCAACGGGTAGCGCAAAGACCAATCCTGTGCCATACGCACCATCGTGTCGTAAACGGAACTGTCACCATGCGGGTGATACTTACCCAAAACCTCTCCAACAATACGTGCTGACTTTTTGTACGGTCGATTCGAGTAAACCCCCAAATCTTGCATACCATATAATACACGGCGGTGTACCGGTTTAAATCCGTCACGCACATCAGGAAGTGCACGGGATACGATTACGGACATCGAATAATCGATGTACGCCGATTTCATTTCATCTTCGATGTTAATCTGGATTATCTTTTCTCCATCTGCCATCTTGTCATAGTTTTAAATTATGCACGAAATTTGCGTGCTAAAAGCAAGTTCCGAAATTAGTATTTTTATAGCTGCGAAAAAGAGGGGTAAAAGGATTTTTACTAACAAAAAGTGGTGAAAAAATGCTATTTCGAGGTACTTATTAACATTTAATGTGTTTGTATATTTGTATGGTGCACTTGTTGTACCTGAATCTTAAATTAAGAGAGTTATGGAAGCGAAATTTTCACCCCGGGTAAAAGACGTACTCAGCTTTAGTCGAGAAGAAGCATTGCGTTTGGGGAACGACTTTATTGGGGTAGAACATTTCTTGCTTGGAATATTGCGTGAAGGAGAGGGGAACGCTGTGCGGATCCTGACCGGATTCAACCTGGATCTACAAAAGTTAAAAGCAGAATTAGAAAAACCATTACTGGAGGCATCTAAATCGAATTCGCCTGTCGGTGCGAATATCCCTCTGGTAAAACAAGCAGAACGTTTGTTAAAAATTACGTATTTGGAAGCTAAATTGTTCAAGAGTCCTATGATTGGAACCGAACATTTGTTACTTTCGATGCTAAAGGATGAAGATTCCGTAGTTTGCAGGGTGCTAAACCGCTACGGAGTAAATTATAATACAGTTCACGAGGAATTAGAGAATATGGTCGACGAAAATAAATTACCAAGAGCAGAAATGTCTTCTTCGGAAGACGATGATCAAACATTTGGAGCAAGCCAGCGCAAAGCAAGCGACCCTAAGTCTAAAACTCCTGTTTTAGATAATTTCGGGCGTGACTTAACGAAAATGGCAGAAGCCGGAAAACTGGACCCAATTGTTGGACGTGAAAAAGAAATTGAGCGAGTGTCTCAAATTCTATC
>DJFP01000256.1:0-413 GCA_002432565.1 Flavobacteriales bacterium UBA5869 | reverse complement strand
GTGATGTCTGAGATTGAGAAGAATCCGGATATCATTTTGTTTATTGATGAGATTCACACGATTATCGGTGCAGGCGGCGCAAGTGGTTCACTGGATGCTTCCAACATGTTCAAACCGGCTTTGGCCCGTGGAGAAATGCAGGCAATCGGTGCAACGACATTGGATGAGTACAGGCAATACATCGAGAAGGATGGGGCTTTGGAGCGCCGTTTCCAAAAAGTATTGATCGAACCTACGAGTATCGAGGAAACAATCCAGATCCTGAACAATATTAAGGAGCGTTACGAAGATCATCACATGGTGACTTACACGGATGAAGCGCTTGCTGCGTGTGTGAAATTGACAGAACGTTACATCACAGACCGTCATTTGCCGGATAAGGCTATTGATGCTTTGGATGAAGTAGGTTCACG
>DJFP01000150.1 GCA_002432565.1 Flavobacteriales bacterium UBA5869 | reverse complement strand
AAGTTGGTCCATAGCAGTTCTCCAATCGTCCACGTTGTCAAAAGCACGATGAAAAGTAAAATCAATACTTGGAGCCGTTCGTTTCCAGGTTTCCAAAGCTTCCATATTCAATTTGAAATCTTTTGTCAAANNCCACCAAGCCAGTTATACCTGTATCTTTCAACTCAAGGATTTGGTCTCGCATCACCACGATTTCATCGTAGTTGTAAACGAATCCGCCGGCACGAACACGGATCAGGGCATGTTGTTCCAAATGAAAGGTATTGTGGATCCATGAGACCATCGCTTTGGAAGGAGTCAAACCGCCCTGCTCCAGCGCAATACAAGTTTCAATACGGTCTATCGGCTGTTTGCTGACAATGCGGGCAGCTTCCAATGTGCCGACACAAATTTCTACTTTCATTTGGTTAGGATAATTTCATTAATAAATGTCCACGGTGTGAAACCCGCTCCGGTTTGTCCCTGTGGAATAAGCTCTTTGTTGAAAATCGTGACTTTGATATAACGCGCTTTCATCTTTTTAGTCAATAAGATGAGGTCGCCGTTTAAGTTCGATTTTTTTGCTGTCTTGAATTTCTTTCCGTCTTTGCTAAGTTGGATGACAAATCTTTCTGGACGATAGATCCAGGAACCGGGATCATTCAGGGTTTCGATCTGCAGTTTCCCGAAAGAAGTAAGTGCTTCCAGGTCGAGTGTGAATTGAACGGTATCGTTGTTGAATCCGAGCCATTCGTTTCCTTTCCATGGTTTTTTCCCAACAACTCCGTCGGTTAGGCCAAGACTGCCATTGTGATCGTATTTTTCATGTGGCTTGGTAGCAAAAGAAACTGGTTTTCCTAATGCCAGGTGAGAAATGAAGGTATAATCGCAAACCCGCAGTTCCTGGTCCCCGATATTGGAATGGATAAGGTAACGTTGCTCCCGAACCTGGTCTGTCCGTTCAATAGAGATTCCGGTAACGATTTCATTGTTTACAGAAAACACCACATCTTCAACCGGTTTGATCAATCCATAGTTCACACCTGTTTGGTTAGGTCTGATCTCCAGTTTCGGATCTAAGAAGGAAGTGGAAAAACGAACACCGTCATTGCGTAATTGCTGCAGATAGTTACCTGAAAGCGCTTCCACAAAATCGGCATAGGGCACTTTGCCTTTGTTCCACAAAATTTCCGCCATGGCTACTAAACGTGGAAAAGCGTTGTACTCCACTGCCTGGATGTTTGGCAGGTATTCCGTCCAGAGGTTTGCCTGAGCTCCCAGGATATATCGTTTGTATTCATCTTCCAATCCTTTCACCGGGTCAAACTGGTACACTTTTTCCAGGGGAAGGTAACCACCGATCGCCAGTGGTTCGGAAGGATGTCCGCTCTGGTAATAATCAAAATAGCAATAAGAAGTAGGAGTCATTACAACCTGGTGTTTGAGTTTTGCAGCTGCAATTCCGCCTTCCATTCCCTGCCACGACATCACTTGAGCATTCGGTGCGAGGCCTCCTTCCAGGATTTCATCCCAGCCGATAATTGTTCTTCCTTTTGCATTAACGTGTTTCTCGATATCCCGGATGAAGAAACTTTGGAGCTCGTGGCTTGTTTTCAGGTTGTTTTGTTCCATGATCGATTGGCATTTCGGACATTTTTCCCAATTCACTTTCGGGCATTCATCTCCGCCAATATGGATCACTTTAGAAGGGAAAATTTCGATGATTTCGTCCAGCACATCTTTCAGGAAAGAACGTGTTTTCTCCTGGCTGCAGAACACATCATCAAAAACACCCCAGGTACCAACAACCGGGATTTGTTTTTCCGTACAGCTCAATTCCGGGTAGGCAGCAATCGCCGCGCTTGCATGTCCGGGCATTTCAATTTCAGGAATAATCTCGATCCCGCGGATACGTGCATACGCTACCAAATCCTTTGCTTCTTCCTGTGTGTAATAACCGCCATATTTGGAACGGTCCCATTCGGCAGGCTGTTTACTGAAGTGACCTATGAGTGTGCTGTCTCTCCAAGCCCCGACACTGGTCAGTTTAGGATACTTTTTAATCTCAATTCTCCAGCCCTGGTCGTCTGTTAAATGCCAGTGGAAGCGATTGAATTTCAGTTTAGCCATCTGGTCGATGAACTTTCTCAATTCAAGGATCGTGAAATAATGGCGGCTGCAATCCAGGTGAACCCCTCTGTAAGCATAAGCAGGCTGATCGGAGATGTGTATTCCCGCTAGTTCTTTCGGATTTTGGATCAATTGGTTCAGTGTCTGAAAGGCATTGCATAAGCTTTGATAGCTGCTGTATTTGATATCAATTCCGGAATTGGTAACTTCCAATTGATACCCTTCGGAGTAAACAAAAGTCTGTATCTGCTGCAGATGAATGCTGGCATCTTTTGAAGCTGCCGGTTCCAGGTGAATAGACTGCCGTCCGAACAATTGTTGCAAGTAAGGGAACAGATCCTCCGGGATTTTTGTACGGTCGACCGTCAATCGACCGTTAAAAACAAATTTATCGGTTGTCTGCTCCACATTGGAAGGCTCAGGGAATACAAGACTGTGTTGAGCTGATAATTGGGTTGTAAAAATGAACAACAAACCAGCAAGTGTAATTTTCATGCATTAAAGTTTAATTCCTACGAGGATTATATCATCAATTTGGGGGAAAGAGCCTTTCCAGTTATGTAAACTTTTTTGAAGGATAGCTTCCTGTTCTCTAGCCGAAAGGTGTGTAATTTCCAAAAGAAGCTGTTTCAGGTTTTTGGTCATGAACTTTTTATTTCGTTCACCGCCAAACTGGTCCGGGTACCCGTCTGAGAATAGATAAATGGAATCCCCTTTCTGAAGCGGGATAGTGATTTCATTAAATTCATAATCCGAATAATTGTTTCCTCCGATGGACATTTTATCCGGTGAATACTGGATCAGTTCTTTATCACGAATGAGCCAAAGTGGTCTGTTCGCCCCCGCATACTTCACAGTGCTAAGGTCCTTTTCAAAAATACAGATTGCCGTATCCATACCGTCTTTGTTCTTAACGGTAGCCAGGTCCTGTTTCAATGATTCAATGATGAATTTATTAACGTGGTTCAGTATCTGAGAAGAACTTTCGATCCGTTTTTCCAGGATAGCGTAGTTCAGTCCGTCGATTCCCATCATACTCATAAAAGCTCCCGGGATTCCATGCCCGGTGCAGTCAGAAACCGCAAAGATCTTCTTGCCGTTCTCTGTTTCGGTGAACCAATAAAAATCGCCGCTTACGATATCCCTGGGAAGATACATCACGAAGAATTCCGGGAAGGACTGCTGGATTGTTTCCACATGCGGAAGCCTGGCCTGCTGGATCTGCAGGGCATATTCGATACTGTCGGAAATATCTTTGTTCTTGATCTCTATTTCCTGGTAAGCCCTAGCGATAAGCTGGTTGTCTTTTTTTTTTCGCAGAAATGAACGGTAAATAAAAAAACCGAAGAGGAACAGGAATAGGATAATAATAATCAGGAAGATCTTGAAATTGCGTTCACGTGCTAATTGTGCGTCTGATAACTTTTGTTCCTGTTCAAGCGATTTGATCTGGAGTTTGTTTTGTTCATACTCGAGCCTGGCGCCCATTTCCTGGATGTAATCGCGGTTATTCCTCGCATTTACGGAATCGTTGGTTTGAGCGTAAAGTTCCATGTAATCATACGCTTTTGCCATGTTTTTCTGCGCATGATAGATTTTAGAGGCTGCATAATATCCTTCAGCGAGCTCCGGTGGGAAGTTGTGTGCTTTGGCGAGGCTGATAGCCTTCTCAAACAACGGTAGCGCTTCGGATAGTTTGCCCTGTTGGTTTTTCACCTTTCCCAATCCCAAATAACCCAAACAAAGATTGTAGGATTCATTCGGTACTTTTACCAATATCCCGATTCCTTCCTTGTAATCTTTTTCTGCTTCCGATAAACGTTTTAATTCGAAATTGAGCTGTGCAATGGTAATATGAATGGTTCCGACTGCATCCAAAAACCGGTGTTTTTTAGCCAGTTTAAGCGATTTTTCACACGATTTCAGGCCCTTCTTATATTGTTTGGATGTCAGGTACAAGTTTGCAAGATCATCGTAATTGATGATGATGCGTTTTTTGTTGTCAAGTTTGAG
>DJFP01000014.1:2495-8058 GCA_002432565.1 Flavobacteriales bacterium UBA5869 | reverse complement strand
CTAACTTAGTCCCAACTTAAATATGCACTATTCATGAAAAAGAACACTTTGACCCTAAGTTTAGGCGCGCTGGCCGTTATCGGGATGGCTGTGCTTTCCAATTGTACATCCGAATCGGAAGGAAAAGTCGAGACCGGTTACAACACCAGCAATTCCCCTGATTCGCTCTGCCTGGTAGATCCAAGCTGGTTTCCTCACAGTCAGACCCCAGCTCCCGAAGAAGGGATCGGAAGTCCTTTCGACACTTCCAGCACTACCAACCAGATCTTTCACCAGTGGTCCTGGAACAAATTCCTGTGGCTTACAAAACCGGATGCAGGAGGGAATCCCCTGTTCCTGAACCAGGGCAAGGTAAAACAAGTCACTTCAAACATGGCTGCCGTCTCAATTCCGGACAGCACATTGGTTGTCCTTCAGGATACAGCACAGGCAGGATCCGAAAGCGCTGTCTTGCAAACCAATCCGGATTACAATGGCGGAAATGGCGCGATGGTCTATTATTCCATTCACATGAATCCTACGATGTACAAAGCCGCGTTGGGCTTTGCAAAAGCATTGAACAAGGGTACTTTGCCGCTCAACAACACGAAAGCCTTTCCGGTTGGATCGTTTGAGCTGAAAGTGGCATGGGTGCCGGTTTCAGCAATTCCGGTTTCCAAACTGGATGAATACTATACAACAACCGCATCGCTTTCCACAAACAACGGTGTTTCCTTCACGAAAACCGAAGTTGCTTTGATCGGAATGCACGTGGTTGGAGTTGTTCAAAATCACCCGGAATTCATTTGGGCAACCTTTGAACACGACGATCTTTCACCGGACTATGACTGGAAAGCGAACTCAGCAAGCTCTGCTTCCGATCAATTATTGTTTAAAAAAGGAAGCACCAGCGGAATTAACGGGATCTTGTATAACTCTGAAACAGAACTGGGACAAACACCTCACCAGGTATTTGATTTGTTCCAGTATGGAATTCCACGCAATCCGGACGGATCATTTATGACCACTTCTCAGCAGGAGCCTGCAGATTTTCAAAATGTAGACGGGATTAACAAATGTGTGAAATCGCAATTGAATGACGTTTGGGCAAATTATTTCTACAACGGATCAATCTGGTTGAATACCGATGGTACAACTCCTTTGCAGCAAGCACAATTACTGGATAGTTTGGGATACAATCTCACGAATGCTACTCCGGGAAGCTTTGCGCGAGGCAGTTTGAACTGTGCAAATGTTACGATGGAAACATTTACACAAACCTTCGAATCAAGCATAGACTCCATCAATGTGAATAACCTGGCAAATTGCTTCTCCTGCCACAGTGCTGTGAAGTTCAAAACAGGCGGAAAAATGAAATCTCCGTTGTATTTGAGCCATGTCTTCCAGGATTATGTACTTAATAAACAAGGAAACAGCCTGAAACAAGTAGAACAGATCAAGGCTGCTGAAGAAAAACAAGTCCGGAAAATCATGCAGCAATAAACCAATGAATTATCAATAAACAGAACACAGCAGGGGCGTAAAATTTTACGCCCCTGCTTTTATTTCACAATCCCATTTCCGGGAGCTACTTTTTTGAAATTCAGGTTTTGAACCCCGGAAGTATTTTTCACTTTCTCAAAGCGGAATACTTCATTGCTTACCACCCGCTGGATACAGATATCGATCATGGTTGTGGAATTAGGCTGCAGCACTTTGTCGAACAAGTCTTTCGAAGCATGGATCTCACAAGGCAAATAGCGGATAAAACCTTCATCCGGTCTTGGACGAATAATCAATCCCAACTCATTGATTCCCCTCAATTCATCCAGTTTGAAGCCATTTACAGTCATTGCTTTTCTTCCCCGGAAAACATCGTAATTGAAGAAATAACTGACCGTTGATTTATTGACCTGGTTGCATTGTCTGTCTGCGAAGAAACCTGCCGGCAAGCCATTCGGATCGTGATTTGCACCTGTTAAAATCAAATCGAAATCAGTCACTGCATGCCCTTCCGAATCTGTCAACCTGAAAAGGATCATGGAATAGCGGTCGTGAACATAGTATTTCTTTCCGAATAGTCGTTTGTCTTCCTCTACCAGGCCTTTTTCCTGGACAGCAACTGTTTCTTTATTGAAATCAGTTATCAGTTTTTTATAATCAGCATCAGTTGCCACACCGATACACCGGAAAATCGCATTCACCACTTCTGTTCCTTTCGGGTCTTTCGGATCTTTCAGCGGACTGCGCATAATTCCCATTTCAGCACCCGAATGTGATTTGTAAGTCACTACCCGGAAAGGTGTTGGAGGTGCTTCCGTATAATCGGAAATTTCCAGGTTATTCGCCTGCCACTTTCCACCTACCAATTTGGGAGTTTCCTGCGTAAGTTTGACATAACGGCTGTTTTGGTTTGCCGCTGCAACGCGCACTACTCCATCGCTTCCGAGTTCCCCTGTGTATGAATTCAAATGGTCGTACAATTTACGGTCGATATCCTGCCCGATCAGTGAGAATGGGAAAATACCGTTCGGACCGATGTGTTTTTGTCCGTTTTGGATCCAATCCTTATTCAGTTTCCAGGCATCCGTGCTTCCTAATTCGAGCCAGTTCAATACACGCTGTCCGGGTTCTACTCCATCAAACCACGATTTGATGCGGCTCAGACGGCTTTTACCCAACTGCGCCAAAGCAGAACCGAAATTCGCCGGAGCAAGCATGACCAAATGGCTCATCGGGCAAATCGTGTTTTGGTCTTTGTAATAGTTATTCCACCAGGTGCGAACAACAGGCCCGCCGGTGGAATGCGT
This sequence comes from Flavobacteriales bacterium UBA5869, assembly GCA_002432565.1. GTDB lineage: Bacteria > Bacteroidota > Bacteroidia > Flavobacteriales_D > Crocinitomicaceae > Fluviicola. The sequence goes on along the minus strand of DJFP01000014.1, from coordinate 5,269 downwards.
AATACATGCAAATCTTTCTCCTGCAGCTAAGGTCGGGAACAATTGTTCCTGCACGGCCTGTTCCATAGCACGGGAAATATCTTCCAAGCGCACCTCGTCGTTGAAACTGATGTAGCGTCCCAGGAAAATGTGTTCGATTTTGAGTTCGTAGCCATAAGCTCCGGCTTCCTGTGCCAGCCTCAAAGGCATTTCTCCGTAAGTGTCGGTATTGGTGACACTGTATCCGTGAACGAAGGCGAGAGTTAGTTTTTTCATTGTGAATAGCTTAAGATGTTGCTGGAAAATTAGCAGTTTTTTTTGATTCTTATTATTAAAGTACAAAATTAGGAATGCAGGTCGTAAGAGATTTACGTGGAAGCGCAAACAAACTTGGATAAGTCGATCAGATTCCGTAACTTATTGTCATGGAATACATTTTGAGAAATATATTAAATCCTGCTTTCAGGAAAAAATTGAAACGTGTGATTACACGACGGTTACTTGCACTCATTCTATCCTTGTTTGGGGTAGCACAAAGGTAAGGTCCGATTTGAATGAAAAGGTTGTATGCGATGATATGCAGCCTTTTTTAATACTATTTCATGCTATTATTCGTTAACTACCTCATGATGAACTATCGCATCACTCTTTTGGCTTCCCTACTGCTTTCCATGGCTTGTCTGTTTACTCCATTCGTTTGGATGAAAATTGGTCCATTGGGTTTCAAAAATTATGGCCCAACCGTTCCTGATATTTACATTTACGGTAGCACCATTACCGGCAAAGACTTTGGTTTTTGGGGGATTAGCTTTGCTGTGATATTCCAACTCATTTTTATGCTGTTCTTTTCGGTTTTATCACTTATGGCTTGTTTTCTCAGAAACAAGGGTGATGTACTTGCTTGTTTGAGTATTCAGGCTTTGTTGCTTGCTCTTTTTCCCCTTTGGTTAAATGCCTATGTTGGTGGTGTAGAAAACAATAGTGACGGGGCAGATCTTACGGTCCATTATCAAATCGGCATGGTTTTTTATGGTATCCTGATTGGGCTGAATATTCTTGGTTTTATCCAAACCGTTCTCTCCAAACGATTTTGAGGGACCTAATTACAACAAAAGGCTGTCCTCAGTGGAACAACCTTTCATAAAAATTCTTAGACCTTAAGATTGCCGATTACAAGGGCTGAATAGTCTCAACAGCTTCACACATTGGTGTAACCTGCTCTAGTGTCAACGGAGTAACGCGTTTGTCATAGAAACGGTAAAGCTGTCCGCCGATCTCAACATAAGATTCGAAATGCACCATCTCACGGCCCATCATCTTTTCCTGAAAGATTACAGAATGTGCCTTGGTTGAAAGCAATTTTTTATCCGGATTCGATGCAATCTCTGCTTTTAACTTTTCCATGTTCATGTCGTAAGCAGATTCCACTGAGATAATGAAATTACTTCCGTTGGAAATGTAATAACTGTAAGTTTCCTCTAAGGCTTTCACACCGGTTGGAACGATCATCGCAGCGGGGATTTCAATAGCCTGGAGGCTGATGCGTTCTTTTCCTGCAGGAATGGAAGTCGAAGTTTTAGTTCCGTCCTGTGCCGAAACGAAGGTGGTGCAACCCAAGGTTGCAACGATTGCTACTGCAATGGCTTTGTTCATGGTTTTGTATTTTAGGTGGCAAAGATAAACGGATGAGATGAATAAGATATTAAGCAGATAAGGGTTTTCGGATTATTTCGAATCAGAAAAAGGGATTAGGTTCAAAAACAATTGAATAATTACAAAAAGGATCTTATAATAAAACTCACTCTAAATTCAAACACACGAACTTTTCTCTATCCATATGATTCTTCGAAATAAAATGGCATAGAGGCAGAATCCCCGCCTCTATGCCGTCTTATCATTTTTTCACCGATTAAAACCCTTGTGATCGCTACAATTATTGGGGTTTACACTACACGGAGGGTGAACTTCCCCGTTTTACGCAAGAGTAGTAGTAGATCGTAAAAAATTAAGCTTCCTGACTCCCATTTACGGATAAATATAAAAAAATAAACCATAAAGTTGCAAACTTAATAGTTGTTCACTCAAAGGTTGTTTGCTTTTTGGTTGGTTTACTGTTGTTTTGCACTTATATGTACGAAGGAAAAGTGGCAAAAAACAGTCAATTAGATAGTGATCAGGAACTTATGGAATTGGGTCGAAGAATAAGAGCTCTTCGGATTTCCAAAGGCTATAAGAGTGCGGAGAAGTTTGCTTTGGACCATAACTTGTCACGTGTTCATTACGGTCGGTGGGAAGCAGGGAAAAAAAACATTACTTACAAAAGCCTGCTGATATTGGCCCGGGCTCATGGAATGACTTTGCCGGAATTTTTAGGTGTGGAGATCTGAATGAATTTCAGGAATCTTCTGAAAAGGACTTCATGTTAAAGAAAATCATTCCCGGAGAACTATTTTCGACGAGACTTCTTTCTTTGGTGAGTTTCCGAGAACAGAGGGAAACAAAAAACTCAACATAAATAACTTCCCAGGGGTGAAACTTAACAGTATGACCTTTTGATGCAAATTCATTGGGAGAGTGAAAACCGATCGATTAACTCGCAGGTGTAACCAATGTGAATTTTATCGTGAGCAGCAGAATATAAAACGTATGCGACAAACATTGTAAACTTCCCTAAAAATCAGACAGTTTAAAAGTATCAATTTTAAGATTGATTATGGTAAGCAGCCGGGAAAATACCTACCCCATGACTTTTTAGAAGTTTACCTCCAGATAGCAGCTAAGTAAGAATTGTTTAG
>DJFP01000014.1:0-2425 GCA_002432565.1 Flavobacteriales bacterium UBA5869 | reverse complement strand
TGAAAGTATTAAAAAAGAAGGAGTTTTTAATAAAGCCCGGTGATTATTCAAACAACATGAATTTCATAAGCACAGGTTGTTTAAGGGCATTCTACATTGATAAGAGCGGACAGGAACATACCTTGCAGCTGGGGATAGAGAATTGGTGGGTAAATGATTTGTTTAGTTACATCAAGAATGTCCCTTCAAAAATGTACGTCCAGGCAATGGAGGATGCTGTAATTGTGCAAATCCCTAAAAATGAACTGGAGCGTCTTTACAAAGAAGTTCCTGTTTTCTCTAACTTTTTCAGAGAGAAAATTCAGAGTGCGTATGTGTCCCTGCAGGAAAGGACAATTGAAAATATGAGCCGGGACGCAATTGAAAAGTACCTGGCCTTTCGAAAACAATACCGGGACATTGAACAACGGATTCCTCAATATATCATTGCATCATACCTGGGAATTACACCTGAATTCCTGAGCTTCTTAAGAAAAAAACATGCCAGAGACCTTTCTTAAGGTATCTTAATTTTATTGATAGAAGCGCCTCGTAATTTTGTCATATCAAGTAAACAGATGGATATGATGAAGGTTATTTTAGTGCTTATTTGCATACATTTTTCGCTTGTAAATTATGCCCAGGAAAGTTCATTTCAACCTGAACTATTAATCGGTAACCGCTCTGCAATGTTCCAGCATTTTCTTAAACTGCAGGTAAATAAAAAACTGTCGATCACCAATAATTTTTTAATCGATCATGAGTATTCCACCTCTGAGAACCGAATATTCTTCTTTCGAAATTCACTTAATTATCATTTCACCAAACGCTGGCAGGCAAATAGTGCGTTCGGGCTTAAAAACCCCGGACTTTTTATGACTGTTGCCTGGACTTACAGTGTCATTATCGATCAAAGTGCCTTTAGCTACACTGCAGGTTTTACGGTTCAAAGAGAGATCAGTTTTGAGCAGACATTGATCTATAGAAGATCACTTATTGAGTTCAGGAAATACCTGCTTCAAAGCCAGGTAGTCATTATTACAAATTTTGACCGGAGCGGTTATTCCAGAGGTATTCAGCAATTCCGTCTTGGAGTTCAAAGGGCGTCAACACAGTTGGGATTGGGACTTAACCTGGATCAGTTCGGGAACTCATCAAAAACTTTATTCAATACAGGTGTTTATTTAAAGCACATACTAAAAAAACAATGATTTATGAAAAAGAACAATGATTTAGGATTGTTACTAACGCGCATAATTATTAGCGCACCCATGCTGTGTTACGGGATCAGTAAATTAATCAACGGTATTGATTTTATAAAAGCCATGATGGTTGATGAAGGCTTACCGTCATTTTTCGCTTATGGTGTGTATATTGGGGAAGTCATTGCGCCTTTACTTATGATAATCGGATTTAGAACAAGAATCAGCAGCTTTATTTTTGCAATTAACTGCCTGACAATCATTTTATTGTCCCAGTTGCAAAACGTTCTGAGCCTAAATGAGTATGGCGGATGGGCCCTGGAGTTGGTCGCTATTTACTTTGTGATCAGTGTATCACTTTTCTTTACAGGCGGTGGAAGATTTGCGGTCTCAACAACCAGCAAATGGGACTGATCCTGACTGAATATCAGGGCTAAAAACTGTTGGTTTTAATGTTTTCCGTGAGATTTAATTTCAAGTGCTATCATCGGCCAGCCTTTTTTACCGACATTTTACAATTGAAGTATTAACAAGGCTCAAACTAAATTATTTCGACACAAAAAGCCCGGCCAGTATTGCGGTTTTTCAAATTGCCGGGCTATTTTTTTATTTTTTTTTCATTCGTCCAAAGGTTTTTCGAATCGGGATTGTTTATACGTAAAACAAGAAAAACAGGTATATGAAAAAACAAGCATTATTATCTTATTATTTAAAACAAAAAACGAGCGAACAAATGGGACAGATCTTAATCGGGTAGCAAGGGGTAAATGCAGCTGATCCCAATGTTACCTTAAGGTTAAATTTCAGGTGTTATTGACGGGTCTGTTTGTTGGAATTAAGAAGGATTTATTTCAGTCTGTGCAGAAAAATCACAATGGCTTTGGAAAGTAAAAAATAGCTGAAATGGTTTGTTGCTGACATTTTACAATTGAAGCATTAATAATATCAATTCGAACCAAATTCATTGTACCTGGAATAGTGCTAAAGATATTTTTAGCAAAATTCTATCTTATGCTAAAACTAAATAACACATCCCTTTTTTGGCGGGCAATAAGCTTGGCAGGAACAACCCTTTTTCCGATTATTTTTTATGCTCAATGTGGCCCGGTAATTCCGGAACCTGATTGTAATTCTCCGGGAGGTGTTGAAGTTTTTGAAGGAGCGGTAATAGGTATGGGGCAAACATTTATTGTGACAAGTCTTGCCACTTTAAATACAGTAACGGTAAATGGCGGAACACTCAT
>DJFP01000086.1:18204-21253 GCA_002432565.1 Flavobacteriales bacterium UBA5869 | reverse complement strand
CCTTGTATGAGTTTTTTGATCGCAACTTTTTAAGCTTCGCTTCTTTTGATATCAATGATTTTTAGTTGCAATGTTTTCTCCCCGTTCCACTCGTTTTCATCAATCTTATAAACCACATCAAGCGGCTCACCGGTTTCGAGTAAAGGCATTTTATCTGCCATGCCGAAACCAATTCCGGTTAAAACGGTGCCATCCTGTTTCAATGAAAAACGAAGGTGGATGTCTTTTACAATTTTGCTGTAGCCGGTGTTCAATACTTTTTTGGAAATGAAAACAGGGCGGAGATTTTCCGGGCCNNTAGATATCATAGAACGGTTTTCTGATTTCACTGAACGTTATTTCCGCATCAATCAGAAATTCCGGTATCAACAATTCAGGATGAATTGAGGCATTCACAACTTCTTCAAATTTTTGACAAAACGCATCTACTTTACCTGGCTCAAGCGTCATGCCAGCAGCATAAAAATGACCCCCATAACCAAGCAATAAATCCTTGCACTGATGAATGGCTTCGTAAACATTGAAACCGGAAACCGAACGGGCTGAACCGGTGGCTTCTCCCTTGTTCTGGGTAAGAACTATCGTCGGTCTGTAATGGTGTTCGATCAGGCGCGAAGCAACAATACCCACCACTCCTTTGTGCCAGTCGGATTGAAAAACGACCGTTGATTTCCGACCTATAAAAAGCTCATCCTGCTCAATAATTGCCAAAGCTTCCACGGTTGTTTGGGCATCGAGTATTCGTCTTTCCGAATTGTACTCATCAATTTCCAGCGCGATCTGTTTCGCTGCTTGTTTGGATTCCGAAAGCAGCAATTCAACTGCCCGTGAACCACTTTTCAAACGACCAGCCGCGTTGATACGCGGGGCAATGGTAAAAACTACATTCGACAAATCAAGAGGGAAAGAACGCTGCGCCTGTTCCACCAGTGCTGCAATCCCCGGACGAGGATTTTCATTCATCCGCTGAATCCCGTGTTTGCACAAAATGCGGTTTTCCCCCGTAACCGAAACAATATCTGCACCAATGGCAATGGCAACCAAATCCAGGTAATCAAACAATTCATCTGCATTTTTCCCGGTTTTTGTAAACCAGGCCTGCAGTAACTTAAAGCCGACACCGCAACCGCACAATTCCTTGAACGGATAGTCACAGCCAACCTGTTTAGGGTCCAGGACAATGCAGTCCGGAATGATTGCTCCAGGCGTATGGTGATCACAAATAATAATATCCAGGCCTTTTTCCTTCGCATAACTGACTTTGTCCACTTCTTTAATTCCGCAATCCAGTGCAATTAAAAGACTGCATCCGTTCTCAATCGTCGTATCAATTCCTTTGTAAGAAAGGCCATATCCTTCTTCATAACGGTCCGGAATGTAAAAATCCACCGAAACATACTCTTTTAAAACACTGTAAACCAAAGCCACGGATGTTGTTCCGTCCACATCATAATCTCCAAAAATTGTAATTCGCTCTTTTTTTTCAATGGCCAATTGTAACCTTTCTACCGCTTTGTCCATATGTAACATCAAAAAAGGGTCGTGCAGATCGCTTAGCTGCGGAGTGAAAAATGAACGAATTTGCGAAAGTGTTGTAAGATCTCTTTGAGTAAGGATGGATGCCATGATCGGACTCACTTTCAGGTCGTCAACTGCGGCTTGAATTTTGTCGGGGCTTGGTGTTTGTTTGATAAACCAGTGTTTTTGCATAAATTTCCGTTTTCTAATATAAGTTATGAAAAAAGTTCTTCTTGTTTTTACCCTTTCCCTTCAATTTTTAAGTTTTTCCCAAAAAACCGTCCAGTTTTCAGATCCGCTTCCATTTGGAAGTCCTTCGCAGTTAACTACCGATAAGTCTCATTTTGGAAAATACAAAAGTAGTGATTCGCAAGTGACCTATATCATTGATGAAAAAGGCATCTCCATTGTCACCGTTGCCATTGCCAGTATTACGCGGGAACAGGTGCGGGAATCTTCCAAACTACAGGTAAAAGGAGACTATTTGTTCGGGATCAAAGCCAATGACTCCGTTCCATGCGTACTCGAAGGAGAAAATTATTATTACGGGCTAGAATCCAAACTAATGATTGCGGGCGAAGGTTCTCTGAATACTTTTACAAAGATCAATGCAAATAAATACGTGATCAATTTTCATGAAGGTTCCTATTTCGAGCCAAGCATTGTGACTTTTGCAGGNNTATGAACAATGGGAAAGGCTTGAGGCAAACTTGTTTACCGGCAAAAAGCTGATCTATATCAAAGAATAGCATGTCAAAGCACTGGAAAGAGAAAACAAACCCGGAAGAACATATAGATTATATGTCTACCACTCATGTGCAAGGCCTATCTGTTCAAAATTCCCCGGAAAAAGGTGAATGGGTTTATTTTGTAAGGGAATGTTCGTTTACCTTTCAATTTGTATCTCTAAACCAATTAAAAATTGCAAAAGAGTATTTTTCAGTGAAAGTTCATCCTTCTACCAAACGATTTAACAACGGGTTAGAACATTACTGGCAGAGTTGGTATGGGCGCTTACCGGCAGGATTAATCGGGGGTACCAAGCGTGAACGAATCTTAAAGGCACTCGAAAAAGCAATCGTAGAATTCTCATAAGTCCAACCGTTTGCTTTTATACACTTCATTAATCTGATTGCTGATTATAAAAAAGCCCTCATTTTTTAGATCAAAATCACCTCTGAATGTATTTTTAACACTCATCTTAACTTATATTTCCTTAATTTTGCAACAAATTAGTATGTTATGAAATTAGGTGCAACAGAAATTATTTTAATTCTTGCAGTAGTTCTTTTGTTATTCGGAGGTAAAAAAATTCCAGAATTGATGAAAGGTCTTGGAAAAGGGATCAGAGAATTCAAGGACGCTAGTAAAGGCGAAGAGGCTTCTTCTGCTCCATCCACAACAGAAGAGAAAAAATAGATTAAGCCAATCCATTCTACATGTATAAAACATTTTCGGAAGTTAAAGTTGCACTCTCCGCAGGGAAAACTGTGGAGAGTATCGTGCATTCCTACTTAGAGCAAATTGAAAA
>DJFP01000086.1:0-18139 GCA_002432565.1 Flavobacteriales bacterium UBA5869 | reverse complement strand
AAAGGGTTTGAATCGCTTTATTCCGCAACCGTTGTAGAACGGCTTTTGGCGGAAGATGCTGTGATCATCGGCCGTTTGAATTGTGACGAATTCGCCATGGGGAGTTCCAATGAAACTTCCGCCTATGGTCCGGTAAAAAACAACCTGAGACCAACACATGTTCCGGGAGGTTCATCCGGAGGTTCGGCAGTTGCTGTTTCTTCAGGAATGTGCACCGTTGCATTGGGATCAGATACCGGTGGTTCAATCAGGCAGCCGGCTTCCTTTACCGGAACTTATGGATTTAAACCGACCTACGGAAGAGTGAGCCGCTACGGTTTAATTGCTTACGCATCTTCTTTCGATCAGATCGGTCCGTTTGCAAACAACCTGGAAGACACTGTTTTGGTAATGGAAATCATTGCCGGTAAAGATCCGATGGATGCCACCAGTTCTTCCAGACCGCTTGGTTTTTCTACGGACATTCCTACTATCGGGAAAAAGAAAATTGCTTATTTGAAGGAAGCACTTGAAAACGAAAACATAGATGCTGAAGTTCGCACCATGATGGAAAAAACCATCACGGACCTGCGCGCTTTAGGTCATACCGTTGAAGGAGTGAGCTTCCCGTATCTGGAATATTTGGTTCCAACCTATTACGTATTAACAACGGCAGAAGCATCTTCCAACCTTTCCCGATTCGACGGTGTTCATTATGGGTATCAATCTCCGGAAGCAAAAGGAGTTGAACAAACCTATACGCTTTCCCGCTCGGAAGGATTCGGAAAAGAAGTTAAAAGACGTATCATGGCCGGAACTTTCGTACTATCTCATGGATATTACGATGCTTATTACACCAAAGGAATGAAGGTGAGACGTGTTTTGAAAAACAAAACCAAAGAGATCTTCAGTCAGTATGACCTGATGATTTTACCGACGACCCCTTCTACTGCATTCGAGTTCGGATCAATCAACGACCCGATCCAAATGTATTTACAAGATATTTTTACCGTGCATGCTAACTTAACAGGAAATCCGGCAATTGCCATTCCTCAGGGTACTCACAGCAACGGATTACCAATGAGTTTACAAATTATGGCTGACGATTTCAACGAAGAGATTATTTTCTCTTTGGCGGATCAGATCACTTATAATTAATCCCATTTTGCCTATGAAACGATTCGGAATAGTACTTTTTCTACTTTTTATCACGTTGCTTAATTCGCCCGATTTGCTGGCGCAACGCAGACAGAAGCCTCCAGTAAAGGATACAGTAACCGGGGAAGTATTTATCCGAATAGTAGATCAAAGCTTAAATCTTTACTACGATGATTTCTCAAAGGGTGCGAATTACGATTCTATTGTTGATGCCCTGGATTATGAGGCAGGAACTATTCCTTCATTTTCTGACGAAGATTACTGCAAACGACTTGCAAAACTGAATGAAGTTTCCACCTTTGGCTTCGACTGTAACAACGTTTCGCTGACAACTATCAAGTTTTTTGCTCAAAACCGCCGAAATTTCGTTCGTATAGCTTTAGGGCGGGGCCGTTTATACTTTGACCTGTATGAAGAAAAACTTTCCGAATACGGGCTCCCGCTTGAATTGAAATACTTGTCGGTTATAGAAAGTGGTTTGAGACCCCAGGTGAAATCCAGAGCCGGAGCACTTGGTCTTTGGCAATTCATGTATGCAACCGGAAAGCAATACGGCTTAAAGGAAAATTCATACATGGATGAACGCATGGATCCTGTAAAAGCAACAGACGCAGCTTGCCGTTACCTTAAAAAACTGTATGATATCTACGGTGACTGGAACCTGGCATTAGCTGCATACAATGCAGGACCGGGTAACGTAAACAAAGCAATCCGCCGCTCAGGAGGAAAAAGAACTTATTGGGAAGTAAGACCCTACCTTCCGCGCGAAACCCAGGGATATGTTCCGAATTTCATCGCAGCAACTTATTTAATGACTTACCACGCGGAGCACAATTTGCTACCGGCTGAACCAAAAATACATTTCTATCAATTAGATACTCTTTGTCTGAATCGCGGGATTCACATGCAAACCATTGAAAAACTGGTTTCCTGGTCGGTTGAAGATATTCAGAGTTTAAACCCCGTTTATAAGACTTCCTATATTCCACCCACATTTCCACCGCAATGTGTAACAGGGCCGCTCCAAAAAATCGGGTTACTGGTGAGCCTGGAAGATTCTCTTTATGCATTGGAACAGCGTATCTATGGTTTGGGTAATTATAAATTGCCAACAGATGTTGCGATTGATCCTCAAAACGACCAGCTGGTGATTTCAAATCCCGTGAATACCAAAATTGACATTCCCAAAACCAAGGTTATTACAACCATTAATTATACTTATCATAAGGTTAAAGCCGGGGAAAGCCTTGGAAGTATCGCTGCTCAATACAACGTATCCATCCAGGAATTAATGGACTGGAACGATTTGACTACAGCCCGGATAACTGTAAATCAACTGCTGAAGATACAGACAAAAGTCAGTACAACGGTGGAAAATGAGGAATACCTGGAAGCCGTTGCGGACAGTATTCAGAATGCAACGATAAAAACGGTTCCTCCTGTTCAGAATACACCGGTTGTTGCCAAAAGGTATTATTCTGTCCGAAGCGGAGATACATTTTCCAAAATTGCTTCCCGACATGGTTTAACAATGAACCAATTATCACGTTTAAATCCGGGAGTTTCTCCAAGCCGCATTCGTGTCGGACAGCGTTTACGGGTAAAATAATCACATATGAATTCGCTTGCAGTTGTTATCATCACTTTAAACGAAGAGCGCAACATAGAGCGTTGCCTGAAATCTATCCGTGACCTGGCAGATGAGATCATTGTACTCGATGCTTTTTCCACCGACAGAACAGCCGAAATCTGTGCAAAGTATGGTGTACGTTTCGAACAAAGAGCCTGGGAAGGTTATTCCGCCAGCAAAAATTACCTGAACAGCCTTGCTTCTTCCGATTACATTCTTTCATTGGATGCAGATGAAGCTTTGAGTGAAGAACTGTATAAAGAAATCAAAACCGAGAAAGAAAAAGGGTTCGTTGGAACTTATTCCGTGAACCGCATGACGAACTACATGGGAAAATGGATCCGTCACAGCGGCTGGTTTCCGGATATCAAACCACGTTTATTCCCGAAAGAAGGTTCTTACTGGTCGGGAGAATTCGTTCACGAAGAATTGGTCCACCCTCCTTCCGAAGCAAAGGTCTTTAAAGGTATACTGGAACATTACTCTTACTATTCTTACGAAGACCACCGTGCAAGAGCCGATAAATACTCGCTTCTAACCGCGAAAAAATTCCATGCACGAGGCAAGAAGGTGGGGCCATTGAAACCAGCAATTAGCGCCTTGGGTCGTTTTGTTGCGATGTATTTTATTAAATTAGGGTTCCTGGACGGCTGGAAAGGATTCAAAATTGCCCAGATCAGCGCCCAATCCAACATTTTAAAGTACAAAGAACTAAGAAGACTGAATCGTGAAGGAAACTAAGAATTGGAACGGAAAACACATTGCAATCAGCCGTGTAGACAGCATAGGCGACGTACTTCTGACTCTTCCGATAACAGCCTGGCTGAAGGAACAATTTCCCACTTGCCGCATTACTTTCATCTGTAAGAATTATACTGCCCCTATAGTAAAATATTACGCGGCAATCGATGATATCGTAAAAGTAGATGACCTATTCACGTTACCGAAAAAAGAACAAGCCGATGCCATTGAAAGTCTCGGAATTGATGCAGTTATTCATGTTTTCCCGAAAAAGGAACTGGCTAAAGTCTTCAAAAAAGCAAAAGTACCGACCCGAATCGGGACTTCCCACCGTCTTTTTCATTTAAACACCTGCAACGTAAGGCCCAATTTTACGCGTAAAAAATCGCCGCTTCACGAGTCGCAGCTGAATTTTGAATTACTGCGCCCATTCGGGTTAGAGGAAATCCCAACTTTTGAGCAGGTTAATAAGCTGACTTCCCTGTTCTCCATTGAATCACAAGAGCTCCCGGAGGAATTCCAACCACTTCTGGATAAAAAATACGTCGTTCTTCATCCTAAGTCGCAGGGAAGTGCCCGCGAATGGCCGATTGAGAAATATACCCAGCTTGCCTCTATGTTAATCGGAAACGGTTACGAAGTTGTTTTTACTGGTACGGAATCAGAAGGTCAGCAATTCCGTAATTTAATCCCGCAAGATGAAAAATGCCATGATTCAACCGGTAAATTGAGTATTGACCAATTGATCTGGCTGATTAAAAACGCTGATTCATTGGTGGCTTGCAGCACCGGACCGCTTCATATTGCCGGTTTTTTAAACGTGAAGGCCATTGGGCTGTTCTCTCCCAGGATTCCCATTCATCCCGGAAGGTGGAGACCTTTGGGTGAGCATTCGACTGCACTTGTCTTTGATCCGAAATGCGAGAAATGTAAAGAAAAGAAAACCTGTGACTGTATTTCTGAAATCTCCGTAGAAACAGTTTTCAGCAAAATCGGGAACTAATATGAGACCTACTCTCAGCATATTGATTTATACAAACAGCTGGGTTGCTTTATGTGTGACAAGTCTTGTATATGGAATCGGGAGTTATTTTCGACTGGACCACCTGGAATTATTTGCACTCTGGAGTTTCTCCGGAACCGTTAGTGCCTACCAGCTTCATCGTTTATTTCGTTTACGACAGTTAAATTACAGCGTGCGCTCTAATCGCCGCCTGCTCTGGATGCAGAATACCTATTCCTTCCAAATTGCCTGGTTCATTCTCAATTTCCTGACCTGCCTGGCATGTATGCTTTACATTCCAATAACGAAGGAATTCCTGGTCCTGACCGGATTAAATGCCATCATCGTTGCGCTTTATGCACTACCGCTTCCCGTCATCGGAAACGGGATCCGTCATATTCCCTTCGCTAAAAATATCCTGATCTCGATCAGCTGGGTATTGATCGTCCTCATTCCCTTCGCATCCAATAAACACCAGGCAAGAATCGGCTGGGAAATACCCCTGCTCGTATTCATTGCTGTTTTTGCCCAGATTATCCCCTTCGACAGCCGGGATCTTCCACACGATCCGAAATCCCTGGCGACAATTCCACAATTGATCGGAGCACAAAAAGCACGCTATGTCGGATTTGCACTTTTGATCCTTGCTCTGGTTATACAAACAGAGTTATTGGGTTTTCACTGGCTGCTTCCGTTTACCGTTCTTTGCGGAGCCGTCGGGCATTTAATTCCTTTCATGGTAGGCTATCAACTACGGCTGGAATTTATGTGGGAATTACCGCTCGGTTTGATGGGACTTTGGTTTTTACTGGCATAAGCAAGCTCCATTCCTCTTTAAATCAAATTGGTATCATTCTTGTTAATCGTCTTTAGTGGTTTTTCAAAGTGAATAGTTCCTTTTAAGGGTTAATCAGGAATGGCGGCGGTTACCTGTCGCCATTTTTGGTTCGCACGGAATTTCAATTTGCCAATTTCGATCTTTAACCTAACTTTGCCTCAAAATTAAGATTCCATTAATGGCAACAATAGCAACTTACGATTTTCAAAACAAGCGTGCGTTGGTACGCGTAGATTTTAATGTTCCTCTGAACAAAGAAACGCTGGAAGTTACGGACGATACGCGAATCCGCGCAGCTCTGCCAACTATCAAGCATATTTTGGAAAACGGCGGAAGCGTTGTTTTGATGTCCCACCTGGGAAGACCCAAGGAAGGTCCCGAAGACAAATTCTCGTTGAGACACATCGTGGGAAAAATTGAAAGCCTGTTGGGGAAACACGTAAAGTTTGCCTCTGACTGCATTGGTTCCAGTGCACTTGAAATGAGTTCGAATCTGAAACCGGGAGAAGTGTTATTGCTGGAAAATGTGCGTTTTTACAAGCAGGAAACTGCTGGAACAGAATCTTTTGCGGCAGATTTGGCCAAGCACGGAGACTGTTACGTAAATGACGCTTTCGGAACCGCACACCGCGCTCATGCTTCTACAACGGTAGTTGCCAACTATTTCCCGAATGATAAAATGTTCGGGTATTTATTGGAAGCCGAGATCAAAAGTGTTGACCGCGTATTAAACAGCGATGACAAACCATTAACTGCGATTGTAGGCGGAGCGAAAGTTTCTTCCAAGATTACGATCATTGAGCGTTTACTGGAAAAAGTAGATAACCTGATCGTTGGCGGCGGGATGGCTTATACCTTCGTGAAAGCGCAGGGAGGGTCTGTAGGAAGCTCGTTGGTGGAGGACGATTTCCTTACAACAGCAAACGGGATCCTGGAAAAAGCAAAAGCGAAAGGAGTGAACTTGTACATTCCTACTGACACGATCGTAGCAGATAAATTCGATAACAATGCAAGCACGCAATTAGTTCCGATCGGGCAGATCCCTTCCGGATGGATGGGATTGGACGTTGGTCCGGAATCTATCCAGGCTTGTGCTGAGATCATTGAAAACTCCAAACTGATCTTGTGGAACGGCCCGATGGGTGTATTTGAGATGAGCAATTTCCAAAAAGGAACTGCAGAAGTTGCCAAAGCAATCGTTCGCGCAACCGAAAAAGGGGCATTCTCATTGATCGGCGGAGGTGATTCCGTGGCGGCAATCAACCAGTTCGGATTGGCAGATAAAGTAAGCTACGTTTCCACAGGCGGTGGAGCAATGTTAGAATATTTGGAAGGAATTGAATTACCGGGTATCAAGGCTATTCGTTCTTAATCAAAAGCATAAAGAGATTCCCCGGTTTGTTCAGCAGATCGGGGAATTTTTTATTTAGCAAGGCAATCTTTTATCGTTTCTTACGTCTTCAATATCAAACACGATACTTAAACCGGATATGGCCCCGAATCATGCTAAAATTGCAATTACAAATCCCTGTTCCGAAAACTGGAATTCCATGGAGCCTGATTCCGTAGGACGTTTTTGTCAATCCTGCCGGAAAAGTGTGATTGATTTCACTTCCAAATCGGATTCTGAGATCAAAGAATTCCTGAAAGACAAACAGGGAGAAAAACTTTGCGGCCGTCTTTATATTCACCAGGTTGAACGCATCCGTATTGAAATTGATCCGAACTTATTGGTTTCCGGGATTCAGTTCTGGCAAAAATTCCTCGTTGTCTTTTTAGTTTGTTTCGGACCCGATTTCCTGGGTGTTGATTTTGTTTTCGGCCAAACAGAACAGGATTCGATTCCTGTTTCAATAGAACAGGTAGATTCTTTAATTCCTGTTTCACAAGAAGTAGACACGACCCTAGAAGTCATTGTTGATTCTCTTATAAAATTCAATCCAACAAAAATCGAACGGTGCTCCATCTCTTCTGATCCTATAATATTCCCGGAATTTATTATGGGAGATTTTGTATTTCTAAAAGAAGATAATTATCCCGAAGAAAAAATTCCATTTCCTTTCATCAAGCATGACCCGGAAGCCGATACTTTAATCAACAAAACCGGAATTGCGCATGCTGAAAACATTCCTGCTGTTCCAAAACGACGCAGAAGAAAGCCCTCAAATCCTGAAAACGCAGTTATTCTAGTTCTAGCAGCCTCAGATGACAAACGAAAAACAAAAAGAGGCTAATGAGAGACTTTCAACAATCCGGTTTTTTACTCATATTCCTTTTGCTAACTATAGGATTGGCCTCAAATCGCTGCACGGGCGGATCTGATACGGAAATTCTACCCGTTGACGAAAGTTACAAACCCGATCAACCCATTGAATTTTCACACGAAATCCATGCAGGAAAGAACGGAATTGATTGTAAGTTTTGTCACAATGCGGAGTTTGACGAAAAAAACACCGGAATTCCTTCAGCAAATATTTGCATGAAATGTCACAAAGAAGTGAAAGGAGATCCCGCTCAGAGAAGTGGGAAATAGCAGCTGCAATGACGAAGTGTAAGGATTAAGAAAATTCCCAATCTTTTCAATTGGTCAATTATTCATTCTCAATTCGTATTACTTATCCAACACTTTTGGAATACGGAAATAATCGGAATCTTTCTTAGGGGCGTTTTTCAATGCCTCAGCTTGTGTAATAGTTACTTCAGGCTCGTCGTCACGAAGCACATTCACCTCATCACTCATAAAGATCAACGGTTCTACATCATCCGTAGGAATCTCAGACAATTTACCCATGAAACCGATAATTTTATCCAAATCCTGACGGATAGCGACTTTATCGTCTCCTTCAAAACGCAGTCTTGACAAGTGCGCAATGTGATCAATTGTTTCTTCTGAAATTTTTTCCATGATGCAAAATTACAAAATTTGAACGAATCAGTTCTTCATTAAACCTCTTTCTCTCAGTGGTCCGGCCAAAACGTTGAAAACGTAATCGGATAGTTCCGCTTCCGTCAATGCGTTCTGCTGTTCTACAGAAATGGCATCGTGCATGTAAATGCGGGAAACTCCCGGATGTGCATATCCCAAAACCTCATCCGGATCGGAAAACATGTGGTAATGGTCTAAAAACGTAATGGGAACGATCGGGATCTGGGCGTTCTTGGACAATTTGAATGCACCGGATTTAAACTCCACCATTTCCGGCAGGTTATCATCCGGAATTCCACCTTCCGGGAAAATAACGATAGACCAACCATCCTGTATCGCATTCTTTGCCTGGATAAACGATTTTGCAGCTTTCATTCGATCGTTGCGGTGAACGGGGATGTTCAGTTTCTTGAAAAAAGTTTTTACCAGCGGATAACTGAGTATCTCACTTTTCCCCATAAACAAAAAGCAATGTGTGGGAAGAATGGAATACATCACAAAAATGTCGAAATAAGAAGTATGATTCGAAACAATCAGGTACGGGCCTTTCGGCAGTTTTACCCTCCTAAGCCGATGCACCCAAATTCCGCACAGCAGTCGAACAGTAAAGCTCCAAACCACGTTAATGGGAAAACTCCATTTTCTCCATGAGGTACGGGTAAGCGTTACAAAAATAAAGGGATAAAAGAACAGCAAAGTGATTACGAAGATCAGCCCTACGTAAAACTTATAACATAAACTTAGTACTCCCAGGAACTGCTTCACCGATCAAAAATAACGTTTCGAATCAAAATTCAGTTACAAAAAAACATTCATTCTTGGAATTTCTATTCAATTCCTTCTCTTTAGCTGAAAGAAACCCCTAAATTCGCAAAAAACAATTTTAAATGGCACGAGTTCTTACAGGTATACAAAGCACGGGAACCCCGCATTTGGGGAATTTGCTCGGAGCAATCTTACCTGCAATTGAGATGGCAAAGGATCAGCAGAATGATTCCTTTCTTTTCATCGCAAACCTGCATACCCTGACACAGATCAAAGATGCGGAGCTGATGCGCGAAAACACGTATTCCACAGCTGCTGTTTGGTTAGCCTGCGGATTGGATCCCGAAAAAACAACTTTCTACAGACAAAGTGATGTAGCGGAAGTGACCGAACTCATGTGGCATTTGTTGTGTTTTTTTCCATACCAGCGTTTAACGCTTGCTCACAGTTTTAAAGACAAGGCAGATTACTTATCGGACGTGAATGCCGGGCTGTTTACCTACCCGATCCTGATGGCAGCCGACATCCTTTTATACGATGCGGAGATTGTTCCGGTTGGGAAAGATCAAAAACAGCACCTGGAAATATCCAGAGATGTAGCTGATAAATTCAATCTCAAAATGGGAGAAACATTTGTATTACCGGACGTTAAAATTAATGAAGCAACCCAAATCGTTCCCGGGACGGACGGTGAGAAAATGAGTAAATCGCGAAACAACACGATCAATATTTTCCTGCCTGAAAAACAGTTGAAAAAACAAGTGATGTCGATCGTTACAGACAGTAAAGGACTGGAAGAACCAAAAGATCCGGATACCTGTCATATCTTCCGTTTGTACGAGTTACTGGCTTCTCCTTCCGAGATCGAAACGATGAGAGCAAACTATTTGGGTGGAAATTACGGGTATGGTCACGCAAAAAATTCACTTTTGGAGTTGATTTTGACCAAATTTTCAACACAACGGGAAAAATACGATACTTTGATGGCTGATAAGTCTCAGATTGATAAAGCCCTGGAAATAGGGGCTTCTAAAGCAAGACTGATCGCCCGTGAAACACTAAAACGTGTTCGAAGTAAAGTTGGTTACTAAAAATATTTTTAATCAGCGCTACCGTTTAATCAAAAAATACTATATTTGAATCAACTTATGTTACACCAACATAAACTACTCTTATTAAACCAACATGCTGAAGCTCCTCTTATGGGGCTTTTGCCTTTTTAGGAAGGAAGGGACTAAAATTCTGGTGTATTTCCTTCAAAACCACTAACATTTGTTTTAAATGTTATTTTTGTAAAAACACTGCAACGCGCTTACTATGTTTAAACAGTTCGTTCTTATTTCCATGATTGCTGTCGGATTTGCCGGCTGCTCGGATGACTCTGTGAATGTTGAAAACCTGAAAGCAATAGGTGGCGCAAAGTACGGAGGAACTTTCCGGTTCATGTCTTCCGAAAAGATCGAAACAATTCTTCCGCTTCAAGCCACGACTCTATACATCCAGCGAATTACATCCCAGATCTTTGACCCGATCCTGCGCCTGGATGCGTCCGGAACAAAAGTAATTCCATCGGTTGCCGAAAGCTTTACGGTTTCTCCTGACGGGAAATCTTACACCTTAAATATCCGAAAAGGGATCTATTTCCACCCGGATGAATGCCTGGACGGCGAGGGAAGAGAACTTACCGCAGAGGATGTTAAGTTCACACTGGATATGTCTTGCAGCGGTTTGAAATTAAACGAGATCAGCTTCATGCTCAACGATCGTGTAGTTGGTGCTTCCGAATTCAACAAAGCGACAAAAACACAATTTAAAGCGGGCGGAGTTTCCGGGATTAAAGTACTTGACCGCTACAAGGTTCAAATTAGCCTGGTAGAAGCCTTTGCCGGTTTTGATAAACTATTGACTTATTCGGGTTTTGGGATTTTTCCAAAAGAAGCGTATGATTTCTACAAGGAAGATATCAAAAACCATCCTGTTGGAACGGGACCTTTTATGTTGGAAGAATTCTCTAATAAAGGTCTGAAGCTGAAAAGAAATCCCAATTATTGGGCAAAAGACCAATTCGGGAACCAACTTCCTTTCCTGGCCGCTATCGAATTGAGCTATACCAAAAATAAACGCAGTGAGCTGATTGCATTCAGAGAACGAAAAATTGACCTGGTATTGGAGATCCCTACTGAAGAAGTCGACAATATCCTTGGTTCCCTGCAGGAAGCCCAGGAAGGAAAAACGGTCAAGCACAAAGTAGACTCCAAACAGTCATTCTCGGTAACGTTTTTGGGTATGTCTCAGCAAAACCCCGTTCTAAAGGACGTACTCGTAAGAAAAGCTATCAACCATGCAATAGATCGTGAAAGTCTGGTGAACCACACCTTACAAGGCGAAGGTTACCCGGTTTCCAACGGATTCATCCCAAATACCGAATTCTTTCCCGCAAGCCGTGTAAAAGGACCGGACTTTAATCTAAACAAGGCAAATGCCCTGCTTGCCAAGGCAGGCTATGCTAATGGGAATGGATTCCCTCAACTGGTAATTTATGTAAGCGGAAACAAAGATGCCGCAAATCATTTGCTGGCAAAAGGGATATCGAAACAATTGAGGGAAAATCTCGGAATTGTAACTACTGTTGAATTAGTTAATTTCGAAAAGCGCAATGAATATGTAAAATCCGGTAAAGCCAGTCTTTGGGTTTCCGGTTGGATTGCCGATTACCCGGACGGAGAGAGCTTCCTGAGCATTTTCTATGGAAAGTATGCCAACCTGAATTCCGAATTTATGAATCCGTTCAAGTACAGAAATGCCAAATTCGATGATTTGTATGTTCGTCTCAACAAAGAACTGGATCCTAAAAAACGCACGGACATTATGGTCGAATGTGATCAGCAAATTGTAGATGATGCAGTAGTCATTCCTCTTGTAAATGATGACTTTATCACGATGATCAACTCGCGCATTCGAAATTTTAAAACAAATTCTTTGGAAAATTTAGATTTTTCAAGTATATTTATAAAAGAACCAAAGGGTTCAAATTAAATTTTTAACTAACTCTCAGCTTGCAAAAAGTTAAAGGCAGTCCAAGGCGGATTGCCTTTTTTATTGCCTTAACAAAATCTGAAAAATTTCTTAACTTAGAATCAAATCCAACCTGTTAAGTTTGTCGCTTTTATAATAAATCCATGGTAAAAAGTCTGGAAACCGGTTCTTCAAAACAAAAAACGCATAATGCAAAATATTTCAACCGTGAATTAAGCTGGCTCGCTTTTAACGACCGGGTATTGCAGGAAGCCCTGGACGATGAAGTCCCGCTAGTGGAAAGACTGCGTTTTTTGGGTATCTATTCCAATAACCTGGATGAATTCTACCGAGTAAGGGTCGCGAACGTAAAACGCATGATTCAGCTCGATGATCAAAAAGTAGAAGGTTACAAAGGAACGGCCGAGGAATTGTATGAAGAAATCCGCAATGTGGTGATCAAGCAGCAGCGGAAATTCGAACATGCCTATGCCTCAATTCTCCATAAGTTAAAACTGAAAGGGATCAGGCATTACGATGAAATAACCGTAAACGATAAACAAAAAGAGGAACTTAAAAATTATTTCTTTTCTTCGGTCATTCACGACATTGTTCCCGTATTGATTGACAAAAAAATGCCATTTCCGAGACTGCGTGACAAAGCTATCTACCTGGCAGTGCGCATGGAATGGGATTATAAAAGAAAAGCACGCTTTGCACTCATAGAAATTCCCAACCGTGTTTCCCGGTTCTACATCCTGGAATCCGAAAAAGGAAAAGGGGTAATTTTGATCGATGACATTATCCGTCTCCATTTGGCGGATATCTTCCCGATCTTCTCTTTTGACACCATTGAGGCATTTACGTTCAAGTTTACGCGCGACGCCGAATTGAACCTGGACGATGACGTTTCGATGTCTTTCATTGAAAAAATGGAGAAGAGTATCAAACAACGCAAAAAAGGGGAACCCGTTCGTATGGTTTATGATCACCGGATGCCGCAGGATTTACTGGAGATGCTGATCCGAAGCCTGAACCTGACTTTGGGAATAAACACCATTGCAGGTGGGAAATACCATAATTTCAAGGATTTCATGAAGTTCCCAGATTTTGGGAATAAGGAATTTATATATGCTCCCTATAAGGCTGTGGATAACCCGAGTTTTCACAAACAACATAGCCTGATCAAAGTCATTCTCGAAAAAGATGTGCTGCTGCATTATCCTTATCACCGTTTTGACCATGTAGTGGATTTACTGCGCGAAGCAGCTATCGATCCTAAGGTTGTTTCCATCAAGATCAACATTTACAGGGTTGCCAAAAACTCGCAAGTCATGAATGCGCTGGTAAATGCGGTGAGAAACGGAAAAGACGTAACAGTTGTTTTGGAACTGCAGGCCCGTTTTGATGAAGAGAACAACTTGTTTTGGTCAGAAAGAATGCGGGAAGAAGGTGCAAAGGTGCTCCATGGCCCGGAAGACCTGAAAATCCATTCCAAACTAATCCAAATTAAGCGGATCACGGATAAGAAAGAGCAGCTTATCACCTATATCGGTACGGGGAACTTCAACGAACGAACAGCCCAGATCTACACTGATATGGGTTTGATTACCGTTAATAAGAAAATTGCAGAGGAAGTGCATGAAGTTTTCCATATGATGGAGCACCCATTGCACCATTATCATTTCAAAACACTGATTGTTTCCCCGGTCAATGCACGAAAGAAATACATAGCCCTCATCGAGAATGAAACCAAAAACGCCAAAAAAGGTTTGCCGGCATTCATTCACATCAAGATCAATAACCTGGTTGACCAGCAAATGATCGACAAATTGTATGAAGCATCTCAACATGGTGTCAAAATCAAAATGATGGTACGCGGTATTTGCTGCCTGGTGCCGGGAATTAAAGGCCTGAGCCAAAACATCGAAATCTTAAGTATTGTAGACCGATTTTTGGAACATACACGTTTCCTGGTGTTCGGGAATAATGACAAGCCCCTGCATTTTATCACTTCGGGAGACTGGATGGAACGAAACCTGGATAAACGCATCGAAGTGGGTGTTTCTGTTTACGACGAGGAGATCAAAAAACTCATAGATTTGGTCTTCTCCTTTCAATGGGGAGACCGTGAAAAAGCACGGATCATAGATAAATACCAGAAAAACGCTTATAAAGAAGCAACAGGAAATGAAGCAGTGATCCGGTCACAAGTCGAACTGCAGAGTTATTACCACCAATTAATTGAAAATCTGGGATATTAAACTTTTCAGAGTCAGGACTTTTAGAGTCATGAATCAAGACAAACTAGGTGGATATCCAAGCAATTTTCAGTCTTGACTCCATAAGTCTTAGCGCTTGGCTCCCCAATTAGAAGCCTTCCTTCTTGAGTTCTTCTGCATATGCTTTGGTGATAAGCGGAATAAATATCTCTACGGAAACACCCCCGCTTGATCTTTCGCGGATCAGGTAAGAAGAACTTGTTTTGTTGAGTTTATTCAACAGGTATAAACGATCGTTAATAATTTCCGAAGCCCTGGAAGAATCAATTGCTTTGAGTCCTTTTCCATTATCTTCGATAACGATTGCCAATTCATTCAATCCTTTCAATTTGAATCGGATTGTTAACTCTCCCACTTTGTTCAGATTGGAAAAACCTTCCAGAACGGTACTTTCAACAAATGGCTGCAGGATCATGGTCGGCAGACAGACATTGGAAGGATCCAGGTTTTCATCTACCTCGAAAGAGAAATTAAAAGCCTGCTTAGAGCGGTCTCTCTGCAAAGTCAGGTAGAAGGTCAGGAACTCAATTTCCCGGTCCAGCGTCATGAAATCATCATGCGTGCTGTCCAATACCTGTTTCAGCAATTTTGAGAACGACTGGATTTTCTTTTTATAATCTGCTCCCTGGCTTAGTTCTGCATTTTGCAGCTGGTTCAACGCATTAAAAATAAAATCCGGGTTGATTCTTGCCCTGTTGAGACGCTGCTGGATTTCCAGTCTTTTTTGCTTCTGTTTGATCGACTTTTGTCTGAAAACCATGAGCACATAAGCCGCAAGCAATGCAAAAATGATACTTCCTACTAGGATCAGGCGCCATTTCAAATGTCCGATTTGCTGCTGCTGTTGCAACAACCGTTTATCCTGTTCGTATTCAGCATCTGATTTTTCCTTTCGGACACGGTGGTATTTTTCTGCCAGCTGACTGTAAGCACGATCATTCTGGATCTTCAAAACACTGTCCTTCATTTTAGACAGATCCTCATAGACAACCAGTGCGCGTTCGTATTCCCCGCTGAGTTTTGCACAGTTGTAAAGTAATTCAAGTGCATTCGTAACGTCATACGGGTCACCGATCTTTTGTGCGTAAACGAGATTAGAATCAGCGAATTGATATGCTTTATCGTATCGTTTCAATTCCAGGTAGATATCGGAAATATCCCCATAAATTGCTCCGCGTTCCTTCCAGTGATATCCCGGATTGGTCTGCATCAGGGCGCTATCCAGGTATTTAAGGGCCAATCGGAAATTACGGTTGTAATAAGCATGATCCTCAAACAAATTGTAAATCTGCAGGTAACTTTCCGAATACTGGATCTTCTTTGCGAGCACGTATGAAAAGGAAACCGTATTCAATGCCGAATCCAGGTAGGATTTATCTTTTTCCAGCTGGTACAATTTGTAATACCTGGAAGATAATTGTGTCAGCAGATCTATTTTTGCCTCGTTGTCTGATAAAACACGTACGATCGGATAAGCCAAATTTGCGTAGTATTTTGCTTTTTCCTTGTCTTTGGATCTCCCATAACTACCGGAAAGGCCCAAATAAGCCCGGGCAAGCATGGTATTATTTCCGGATTTCTGCAAAATTCGTATTGTTTTCGAATAAGCATCTATCGAACCGGCATAATCTCCCTGGAGCATTAGAAGTTCACCGAGTGTGAGATTATGCTCTACATAAGAACTTGACTTACAACGAATACTGTCCAGGATGAATTTTTCGCGGTCGAGGCTCTTTTGGGCGTCATCAAACTGTCCGTTCCTGATCTGAACCTGTGCTTTCAACTGGAACGAAAAAGCCTGGCATCTCGGATTCTTATCCTTTTCCAGTTTTTTGGCAAATTTCCAAAGACTGAATGGTTTGTGAACCGCTGTACTGTCCATATCGCGCTGCACAATAAACTCCTGCATCGATTCACATGAGCAATTCGATTGTGCCTGAAGGGATTCGGCAAAACCTATAAATACCAGACAGAATATTAAACGTTTCATAGAGTTCTTGCTCAAAGTTAGCAAAAAAGGTCTGAAACTGGTTTTATAGAAAAAGAAAAGGAGGTTAAAATCAACCTCCCTTTCTCCGCTTTGTTACTTATGATGTGAAATCACTAAAAATTGACTGTTAAACCAAATGTTAGTGGGTAAACTCCGACCGTTTTGTCGGTATCGAAAAGAGGCAGTAAGTTATAATTTGCAAACACCCCGATATCTTTGTATCCTAATTTTACAGCTGCATCCAAACGGAATGCATTCAACCCGTAAACTCCTTTTGTTTTAGTACGATGTTTCGTTTTGTCTTCTTCAATCACTTGTTTGGTACTAGATCCGATACGAACTCCCCCGATCACACCTGCCGCCAGGTAAAACCCTTTGTCAGAATCTGCACTTGTACAGAACTCAAGCATCAACGGAGCTGTTAAGTAAACTGCGCGCAGTTTGTTCTTTTGGTAATCATTGACGGTATCTTTAATTGTCCAAAGAGAATCAGAATTCGCGAACAGTAAATTGTTCTTTAACCCGATCTGTGTCCAGTTAAGTCCTAACCCGGTAGTCAACCCGATGTAGTTCTTGTAAATCTTGAATTTGTATTCTGCGAAGTTGAAATTCCAACTGAATGATTTGCCAGGATCATTTTCCCATTGTTTGTCATTCGGGAAGCTGCTTTTCATAGCACTATTCAACAAGATTGTCGGTCCAAACTCAACTCCCGCCCAATGCGCCTCAAAATGTTTCAGGGTTTTATGGTCCGGTGCTGCATCAATGGTGTCGTTGTCTCCATCTTCACCACCATCATTATTAATGATGAGGATTTTTTTCTCTTTCATTCGGATTGTCGTTGTATCCGGGTCCTCCTGTCCGTTTGCGTAACCAAACAAGAAGAAAATAAATGTGATAAATAAACCAGTTCTCATATTTCTAAATTTTATTGTTTTCTAATTCGTTAAGTCCTTCGGGCTTTTCGAACATATGACCCCGTCAGGCTTTATTTTGTTACAGCTCTTGCAAAAAAAAATTAAATTATTTTTTAACTACTTATTTATCAGTGGATTATGTTTACATATTTTTTAGGAAAAGTATCTGCAAAAACTTCGACAATCGTTAATTTTGCAATTCAATTTCAAGTACATGTACAGATCACACACAAACGGCGAATTGCGCGCCACGCATATCGGACAGGAAGTAACATTAGCAGGATGGGTGCAAAAATCCAGGGATCTTGGAGGAATGACCTTTGTTGATTTACGTGACCGCTATGGAATCACTCAATTGGCGTTCAATCTGGAAGAAAATAGTGATTTGTGCCTGCAGGCTAGAAAATTGGGACGTGAGTTCGTGATCCAGGTAAAAGGTCTGGTTATCGAGCGAAGCAGCAAAAATGCGAACTTGCCAACCGGAGAAATCGAAATTAAGGTTTCGGAACTGAACTTATTGAACGCTGCCAAAACGCCTCCGTTCACGATCGAAGACGAAACGGACGGTGGTGAAGAATTACGTGCACAATACCGGTACCTGGACTTAAGAAGAAACCCGGTGCAGCAGAAATTGCGTTTACGTAACCACGTAGCATTGGAAACCCGCAAGTATTTGGATTCTAAAGGATTTTTGGATGTAGAAACTCCTTATTTGATCAAATCAACTCCGGAAGGTGCGCGTGATTTCGTAGTTCCAAGCAGAATGAACCAGGGCGAATTTTATGCTTTGCCTCAATCTCCGCAAACTTTCAAGCAGTTGTTGATGGTTTCCGGTTTCGACCGATACTACCAGATCGTGAAATGTTTCCGTGATGAGGATTTACGTGCTGACCGT
>DJFP01000244.1 GCA_002432565.1 Flavobacteriales bacterium UBA5869 | reverse complement strand
AAACGGAATTTGGGACCGTGAAGGGAACAGGGGAACCGAACTGGATGGAAAAACTGTCGGAATAATCGGTTACGGAAATAACGGAAAGGCTTTCGCAAGGAAATTACGCGGCTTTGATATTACACTGCTTGCTTACGATAAGTATAAAACAGGGTTCGGAGATGATTTTGTAATCGAAGCAACTTTAGAAGCCCTTCTGCGTAAATCAGATGTGATTTCTTTTCACATTCCCCAAAACGAAGAAACCATTTACTTCGCCGATCAGGAATTTTTTGATGCTTTGGGCAAACCGATTTATTTGCTGAACCTTTCAAGAGGAAAAATAGTTGAAACTAAATCATTAATTGATTCAATAACAAAAGGAACAACCATTTCAGCAGGATTAGATGTCAATGAATTCGAGAAAAAATGTTTTGAACAATTCTTTGATCAAACAGATAATGAACAACTGAAATTTTTATTGGAATCCGACAGAATATTGCTTACTCCGCATATTGGAGGCTGGACCACCGAAAGCTACTATAAACTTAGTTCTGTTTTGGCTGACAAAATACTTGATAAAGAAAACAATTGATTGGAATCAGTTGTAAATCTTAATCATAGCAACCTTATCTTCAAGTTTAACTTTAATCAATAAAGTCTGATCTTTCAGCAGATCAGAAATTTTCAACGCACTTGTTAGTTTGTTTTTCACAACAATTTTTCCAGCAAGATCATAAACTTCAAATTCAGCTTCCTGCCCATTTTTCACCAGCAGCATCCCATTCTTCCATTCAAGGAATGAATCATCATTCAAATCTGCAATTCCGTTTGTAGAAGGTGTAATGATAAACTCATAGCTGATTGCTTGTACAACCGCAAGATTATCCGGATCGTAAACATCAAAATAACAAATACCATGTCCGGGAGTTCCGTTCAACATTGCACCGATAATTAATTTGGTTGCGAATGGCTGATTTGCCAGTAAATTAAAGTCACCGCTGTCTCCAACCTGAACATTCGGATGAAAAGTCGTTTGGTCGTCTATAGATATCTGCCATTCGACAGGAACATTATCATAATGTGTTGCTTTCCATCTCAATACAGTATCTGTTGAGATATCAGAAACAACTTCAATGTACCAATGCGCCGGAGACTGACTAGTGGTTTTCACCAGCAAAGCCGAGGTATCGGGGATATGGAAAACCTGTGTCCGGGCAGTAAGGGACAAAAACAGGCTAAGGAAGAAGATCAAGTGCTTCATAATACAATTAAAAAATGCCATTTTAAAAACAAACAGCTTCCCCAAAAGTATTCAAAAAATTATTTCAAGCTGCATCTTGTTTCTGTGTGGTAGCTTGATCCACCAAAAACCAAATTTACATCACTGTTCATGTCCTTGCATTCTTTTTTTGCTTTATACTTGGTAGCAGTGATCTTCGTTTCATTGGTCACCTGGTATTCGTCCTCCAAATAATAATCGCAAGAGCAGTTATAATCTTTCTTACAGGAAACCAGAGCAGTAATAAGTAAAATTCCAAAAGTCAATTTTTTCATAGGTAGTATTCATTAACGCTTCAAAATTATGATTAATAACGGATTTTAAAAGGAAATCAACCCAATGAGCTTGAAATATTGTTTAAAGGGTGAACACCAGGAACACATCTTCAAAAACACGAAATCCCAATTGGTATTCATCTGATTCAAATTCAATTACCAATTTCTCCTCTAAAATTCGCACCAATGTTACTTCTTCCTTCAGATCAGCAATTTGGCCTTCCTTCCATTTGTAAAAAGCCTCCTTTGCCCCCCACACTAATTGAAGCGCTGTTTCATCTTCAGAAAACAGAAGTTCCCGCTCATTGCGAAAATAATCCTGTCCTTGCTTTAATCGGGATGAGAATGGTTCAATATCAACTCCAACAGGTTCTGTACCAACACTTACAGCATACCAGCCTTTTGCATGTGAAATCGATAAAAACAATTCCGGATTGTTCCTGAAAAAGGGCTGACCTGTTTGTTTATACTGAATTTCCAAACCATCATAGCCCAATTTTTCCATTAGCATTTGGACACTCCCCTTCTCCACTGCACGTTTGTTAATACCGGCTTTGAGCAGCTTCTCATAATCTTCCTGTTTGAAGTAAGCNNCCCCTCAAAAATAGCGTATATTTGTACTCAATTATTCCATTCGCGTGATCAAAACCATTTTTAAATACCTGTTCCGTCTTATTTGGATTCCCACAGAGTTGCTTTTCGCCTTCATTTTTGTCTTGTTTACAATCGTTTTGTTCAATGCCCAAATTGACACTCCCGAAGTCCCGGAAATACATATCGGAGAACGCAAAAAAGTTGGGAAAGATCACTACGTACTTGGAAATTCTTACCTCAAAAAAAACCAATTCGGAGTTTGGGAAATGTACCTGGAGGGTGAACCTTACGAAAGAGGTGTTATTTATGGCAAACTTGCCAAAGAGTTGGTGCAGGAACAGGAAGATATCTTCGTTGGTCAAATCAACAATTTCCTGCCGAATAAATTGTGGAGACATGTCATTAAACTAATGGTCGGATTCTTCAACAGTGACTTACCGGAGAATATTCCATTAGAGAACCAACAGGAAATTTATGGGATTTCCCTGGCCTTTTCTGATCGTTACGATTACATTGCTTCCAAATACACACGCATCCTGAATTACCACGCTGCCCACGATATCGGACATGCTTTGAATGATTACAGCGTAGTCGGCTGT
>DJFP01000309.1:11402-15344 GCA_002432565.1 Flavobacteriales bacterium UBA5869 | reverse complement strand
CATTCATAACTTGCTGTTATAATCGATTAAGGGAAATAAATTAAGTTGGAATACTTGTAATAATCCATTGCCCATTCATAAATTGGACCTCTGCCTGGTCAACTCCTCCATCTGTTTTCCCATCTACCACGATCTCAAAATTCACTTTCACCCAAAATTTGCCCGGTGCATATTCTGTTTTACTTACCAGGTTGAATTTGGTAATGGTCCATAGGTCATATTTCCACACTTTATTAGCAATCCGCGCAGACCATTCTTCCATAGGCAGAAAGACCTTCAGCCACTCACCATCTTTCCGGATGCGTGATGCATAAAAATAATTCAACACAGATTCCGGCGTATTTTCATAGCTGGAATAGTTCTTTGCATTCTCCGTTGTTATAACAGGCGCATTCGGAATTTTCTCCCAAACACGTTTAGTCTGCGAAAAAGAGAAGGTCGACAAAACAACAAGCAAACTTGTAACGAATATTCTCATCTGTGTGTTTTTTTATTAAGTTACAAAAAAACAGGTAAAGATTACCTCAGTTCTGCCCCCAATTGTTTTTCCAATTCCGCACGAATAGAATTCATGATTCCGTCTACCTGTGTATCTTTCAAAGTTTGCTCCTGGTCCTGGAAAGTAAATGAAACAGCGTAAGATTTCTTTCCTTCCGGAAGATTTTTTCCTTCGTAAACATCAAACAAACCAACTTTTCTCAAAATCTTCTTGTCTACTTTTTTAGCAACCTGCTCAATTTCAGCGAAACGTACTTTTGAATCCAGCAATAGCGAGAAATCACGTCGAACCTCGAATGTTTTCGGCAATTCTTTGTACTGTACTTTTACCAGTTTTAAAGAAGCCAAAACAGCATCCCAGTCCAGGTCAGCAACAAACACATCTTGTTTTACTCCGAAATGCTTCTTCACTTTTTGGTTTGCCCAACCCAAAGTCCCAACTACGTTTTTCAGGATACGGATTTGATAACCGTCAGCCAAAACAGCCTGTTCGGGCAGATTTTCTTCCTGGATGAATGAAGCCAATCCCAATCGCTCGAATACGTTCGAAACAATTGCCTTTAGCGTAAACAAAGTAGATTTCTCCGTTTTTTGCGCCCAGGTCTCATCCTGCTTATTTCCTGTCATCAGGATCAGCAAGCGTTTATTCTCGCTGTAAATATCGTTTTCAAAGGAGTAAGTTTTCCCGAATTCGAACAAACGCAGGTCCGGATTCTGACGGTTCTGGTTGTGGGCCACCGTTTCCATGGCCTGGAACAATAAACTCTGGCGCATCACTGCCAAATCCTGGCTCAAAGGATTCAGCATGCGAACCGCTTTCTCAACCGGGAATTGACCGCCGCCCAACTTTTCAGCGTACTGCGGACTAGTCAGGGAGTTGTTCATCATTTCATGGAAGCCCATTCCTGCCAAAACTTCGGCAAGGTTCACTCCCAGGCGCTCCAAATCCGGTTTTTCAGTCACCACCAAAGAAGTATTCAATTTCTCCGGAAGCGGAATCTGGTTAAAACCGTAAATACGCAATACTTCTTCAATCACATCGATTTCACGGTCTACATCGATCCGGTAATTCGGAACAGAAAGCTCCAGCGCGTCATCGCTTGAAGAAAGCACTTCAAAATCAAGAGAAGCCAGGATATTTCGAATTACTTCCGGAGCAATTACATGCCCCAAAAGCTGGTTAATGCGATCAAAACGAAGCGTTACTTTGCGTCGTTGGATCGGATTCGGATATAAATCCACTACTTCCATTCCAACTTTTCCACCTGCTACTTCTTGTATCAACTGTACGGCTCTTTCCAACGCATACGGAACCAGGTCCACGTCCACTCCGCGTTCAAAACGGAAACTTGCATCAGTCGACAAGCCGTGTCTTTTTGCCGTTTTACGCACAGAAACCGGCTGGAAAAATGCTGCTTCCAAAAACACGTCTGTT
Organism: Flavobacteriales bacterium UBA5869; assembly: GCA_002432565.1. Classification (GTDB taxonomy): domain Bacteria; phylum Bacteroidota; class Bacteroidia; order Flavobacteriales_D; family Crocinitomicaceae; genus Fluviicola. The sequence continues at coordinate 13,411 of DJFP01000309.1, read as the reverse complement.
GTATTATCCGAAATCCCGGAATGGTTTCCTCCGAAAACTCCGGCAATACACATTGCTTCTTTTTCATTGGCAATAACCAGATCTTCTTCATGCAATTCGCGCTCCACTCCGTCAAGGGTAATCATCTTCTCGCCTGTTTTAGCTGTCCGAACAATCACTTTTCCATTGACAACCTTAGCATCAAACGCATGGAGCGGAGTTCCCAATTCACGCATCACGTAATTGGTTACGTCCACCACGTTGTTGATCGGAGAAAGACCAACTGCACGCAACTTGTTTTGAAGCCATGCCGGAGAAGCTTTTACTTCCACTCCACTGATGGTAATCCCCATATAACGCGGGCACTTCTCGTTATTTTCTACCGTCACAGAAACAGGAAGATCTGCTTCTTTAACCGGTTTTTTTGTCTCTTTCAATTGAAGTTTTGCAGTGCTTCCTTCGTGACAAGCCATGTATGCCAATACATCACGTGCAACACCTACATGCCCCATCGCATCAGCACGGTTCGGCGTCAATCCGATCTCTATTTGCACATCACTTTCCAATTCCAGGTATTCCGCAGCCGGAGTCCCCGGCTTAGCACCTGGGTCCAGTACCAAAATACCGTCGTGGCTTGTTCCCAAACCTAATTCATCTTCAGCGCAAAGCATTCCGAATGATTCCACATCGCGGATTTTGGAAACCTTCATTTTCAAAGGTTCATCCGGCTTCGGGTACAAAACTGCACCTACCTGAGCAAGAATCACTTTTTGTCCGACAGCTACATTCGGTGCCCCGCAAACAACCTGGANNTTCACGCTTTCAATGGTCTCAAAACCTTCCACTTCCAAACCTGTATCTGTGAGAAGCTGATCTAATTGTTCCGGGGATTTATGAACCGGTAAAAACTCGTGTAACCAAGCGGATGAAATTTTCATTGTTGTCTATTTTTCGAAGTTCAAATTTAAGAAAAAGCAGGGAAAACACCGTTTAATTTGACATAAAAGCATTAAATTCGTTCACACTAATTTTGGAATGAAATCCCTGGCAATACAAATCTTATTTCTCTTTGCCGCCGCCGTTTCCCGGGGACAGGAAAACGCAACCATCAGCGGCTACATCCACGAAGGAAGCTCCGGAGAACCCATTATTGGCGGACAAGTTTTTGTTCCGGTCCTCCAGAAAGGAGCTGTTACCAACGAATTCGGGTTTTACTCTTTAACACTCCCGAAAGGTTCTTACCAGCTGATCTATCGTGGGGCGGGACTTCCGAACGACACCCTAAACATTGATTTAAAAAAGGATACCACGATTACTTCCGAATTGGGTAAAACCACTCAGATAGATGAAGTAGAGATCAATGCCCGAAAGGGAGAAAATGTAAATTCAACCAAGATCGGCCAGATCGAACTCGATATTAACGTCATCAAGAAACTGCCTGCCTTTTTGGGAGAAGTCGATGTTTTGAAAACGATCCAGCTGCTTCCGGGAGTTTCTTCGGTAAGTGAAGGCGGACAGGGATTTTACGTACGCGGCGGCGGTCCGGACCAAAACCTGGTTTTACTCGATAATGCACAGGTTTACAACGCTTCTCACCTTTTCGGATTCTTCTCCGTTTTTAATTCCGATGCGATCAAAAGTGTTAACCTCATAAAAGGAAGCATGCCTGCAAGTTACGGCGGAAGACTTTCATCAGTACTTGAGGTAAATATGAATGAGGGAAACAATAAAAAATTCAAAGTAACCGGAGGATTGGGCTTGATTTCCTCACGCTTGACATTGGAAGGCCCGATTGTAAAAAACAAAGGATCATTCATTGTTTCTGCAAGAAGAACATACGTGGATCTGTTCATGAAAGCTTTCATCAAGAAATCGAGTGCTTTTTACGGATCCAGTTATTTCTTCTATGACCTGAATGCTAAATTAAACTATCGTCTTGGCCCGAAAGATAAAATCTACCTGAGCGGATATTATGGAAAAGACCTCTTCAATTTCGGGAATAAAAAAGAAGATTTCAGCGTAAAAATGCC
>DJFP01000309.1:7383-11365 GCA_002432565.1 Flavobacteriales bacterium UBA5869 | reverse complement strand
GTAGAACTCTCCTATTTCCCGAATACGCGCCATTCCATTAAAATGGGAGCAGATTATCTGTTCCACACCTTCACTCCGGCAAGTGTTTCTGCATCACAGGATGAAATTGTTTTTGATACCGGTTTGGCTCAAAAATTATTCAGCCACGAATCCGGGATTTATGTGCAGGACGAAGTAGATATTGCATCCTGGCTGCGTGTAAATGCCGGAATCCGCGTAAGCATGTACCAATTCACGGGACCGTTTACGCGTTACTATAAAGGAGTTACAGGACACACTGACTCTACAAAAACTTATAAAAAAGGAGAAATCATTCAATCCTATTTCGGGTTTGAACCGCGTATTTCTGCCCGATTCCTGTTGAAGGACAAAAGCTCCATCAAAGCCGGTTTCACATACAACAATCAATACGTACACCTGGCAAGTTTGAGTGCTGTCTCGCTTCCAACCGACATTTGGTACCCGAGTACCGACAAAGCACGTCCACAAAAAGGATGGCAGGCAAGTTTGGGATATTTCCGGAATTTCAACGACAATAAATGGGAAACATCCGTTGAGCTCTACTATAAAAAAATGGAAAACGTTATTGAGTTCAAACAGGGTGCATTGCCATCCGATAATGTCAATGACAACACGGATAATTTATTGGTTTACGGGACCGGATGGAGTTACGGAGCCGAATTCTTTATCAAACGCACATTTGGAAAACTCACCGGGTGGATCGGTTATACACTGGCAAGATCAGACCGCTTCTTTCCCGATATCCAGGACGTGAAATATCCTGCTAAATATGACAGAAGGCACGACCTGACGTTAGTAGGAACCTACGAACTAAACAAGCGCTGGACTTTTGGGTTCTCATTCATTTATGCATCCGGAAACACCTTGACACTTCCGAACAGCTGGTATTTCAACAACCAGGACTTACTGTTCAATTACGGTCCGAGAAATTCAACACGCATGGCCCCTTATCACCGACTGGACATTTCTGCAACGTGGTATGACAAGCCTACCAAGACAAAAATCGACAAGAAAACCGGTGAAAAGATCGAAGTCGTAAAAAAATTCAGACAGAACGTCGCTTTCTCTATCTACAATGTCTACAACCGGGCAAACCCTTATTTTTTGTATATTGATAACGATGGAAATATTACTTCGAACGATTTTAAAATATCGGTCAAACAGGTATCCTTATTTCCAATTTTACCCAGTGTCACATGGAATTTCGAGTTTTAACTGCATTATTTAGTCTGACCCTCGTTCTTGGAAGCTGTACCAAGGAGGTAAAGATTGACATTCCCGGTTTCGAAGAAAAAGTGGTCATCGACGGACGCATAGAAACAGGAATGCCCCCTATTGTTTTGATCTCCAAAACTCAGGATATTTATTCTCCGACCACACTGGAAGCTTTTTTGAACAGTTTTCAGTCCGGAGCAATTGTAACCGTTTCTGACGGATCTACAAGCGTTGTACTGGATGAAATTTGCTCAGACAACCTTCCTCCAGGAACAGAAGCGATGGCTGCCGCATTATTCGGTATTCCCGAAGATGAATTGGCCAATTACCATTTGTGCGCCTACTCTACTTTCAATACCGCAATCTGGGGACAAGTCGGAAAAACATATTCCTTAAAAGTAGAATTGAACGGCGAAGTTTTCACCTCAGTAACGCAGATTGTCAATCCCACTTCACTGGACTCGGTTTACTGGAAACAGGATCCGGGAGCAAATCCGGGATACGGCTATTCCTGGGCAACCTTAACAGATCCGCCCGGATTTGATGCTTATATGTGGGAAGTAAAACGTATCAACATGGTGAACGGGAATACCAAAGATCCTGCTTTCAAAGCAACATTCAGTCCGGTAATCGACGATGAATTCTTTGGCGGACAAACCTTCGATTTTTACTATGAGAATCCGTTTACCTGGGACGATGAAACAGTTGCCGATGCAGATAAAGGCTATTATAAACAGGGCGATTCGGTGGTAATCAAATTCTCAAAGATCGACATTGCTGTTTACGAGTTTTTGGAAAAGAAGTACATGCAGCTTGGTACTGCAGGGAATCCCTTTGCGTCTCCGACAACTATTCCGACCAATATACAGGGTGGCGCAATCGGTTTGTGGGCAGGTTATTCACCTTCGTTTGATACGTTGTACTGCGTACCTTAAAAAGTTCAATGGTTCAAAAGAGTTCAAAGACGTTCAAAAAGTTTCAAGTGTTTTAGNNNAACAAAAAGAAGATTTCATTAATGTACGGAGATTGATCCAAAGCAAGAATCCACGTTTAATCAAATGGATTCCGGGATTCATTATCCGTTATTTAGAGCGGATTCTTCACCAGGAAGAAATCAATCATTTCCTGAATACACATGATACTAAAAACCAGGATTTTTGCAGGGATGTACTGGCTGAAATCGGTGTTTCTTACTCTATTTCAGGTATAGAAAACATTCCGAAAACAGGAAAGTGCGTCATTGTTATGAACCATCCGCTCGGAGGGATGGATGCCATGGCATTGGTCGACGGATTGCGTCATCACCGCACAGATATCAAATTCATTGTTAATGATCTGCTTTTGAACCTGGAACCATTGAAGGACATCTTTGTGGGGATCAATAAACATGGAAAGACAAAAAGCAGTTCCCTGCTTCAGGTCAACACCTTATTTTCATCAGACCAGCTGGTTTGTGTATTCCCTGCCGGATTGGTGAGCCGTAAAAAAAAGGGTGTTGTGAAAGACCTGGAATGGAAAAAAGCATTTGTAAAACAAGCGCGGATCAATGACCAACTTATTATTCCGGTGCATATTGACGGAGAATTGTCGAACTTTTTTTACCGTTTGGCAAATTTTCGTAAATTTCTAGGTATAAAAGCAAACATAGAAATGCTTTACCTGGCTGATGAAATGTTCCGTCAAAAAGGTAAACACATCCAATTTACAGTTGGAAAACCCATTGAAGCCAAAACATTAGATACAAAAATTTCAGACGTGGAATGGGCCGAGTGGTTCAGAAATCACGTCTATACATTGAACCAAAACACATGAAGCCAATAATACCTGCTGTTGACAAAGAGCTTATCAAAAAAGAACTTGCTGAAGTTGGTCTGATAAGAACTACCCGCAAAGGTGACAATGAGATCTATTTCGTGAATCGCCATACGGCTCCGAATATTGTTCGTGAAATCGGACGTCTGCGTGAATTAACGTTCCGTTTTGCCGGCGGGGGTACCGGTGAAGAGTTAGACCTGGATGAATACGATACCGACGAAATCTGTTACAATCAATTGATTGTATGGGATCCGGAAGACGAAGTAATCATTGGCGGATACCGGTTCATTTTATGTAAGGACGCCATTGATGAGCACGGAGAGATTCACTTGTCGACCACCCATTATTTCGACTTTAGCGAACGCTTCATTAAGGAATATATGCCTACGACCTGTGAATTGGGACGCAGCTGGGTTCATCCCGATTATCAGCCGGCACAAAACCCGCGAAAAGGTTTATTTGCACTGGATAATATCTGGGATGGCCTGGGAGCTTTGACCATCACTTATCCGGAGATGAAGTATTTCTTCGGGAAAGTAACCATGTACCCGAATTATAACCGGGAAGCTCGTGATTTTCTCTTGCATTTCATGCATCATTATTTCCCGGACACTGAAAATCTGATGGTACCATATCACCCTTTAAAGACGGAGTACGACACCACCTTTGTGGAAGAACAATTGAAAGGACTTGATTTCAAAGACGGATTCAAAGTACTGAATTCGTTTGTTCGTAAGCATGGCGAAAATGTCCCTCCCCTGGTGAATATATACATGCACCTTTCTCCAACGATGAAAACTTTTGGAACAGCTGTTAATCCTGATTTCGGGAATGTAGAGGAGACAGGTATTTTGGTAACGATTGCTGATGTTTACCAGGATAAAAAAGAACGCCATTTAACTTATTAAAAGATGAATCACGAATTTGCCCG
>DJFP01000309.1:0-7378 GCA_002432565.1 Flavobacteriales bacterium UBA5869 | reverse complement strand
TTCCCGGAATAACCAATTCTATCGGGAATCTGACACAGCACCTGATCGGGAACCTGAACCACTTTATCGGTGCAACACTGGGTGAAACGGGATATGTTCGCAACCGCGATGCAGAGTTTTCAGAGCGCTATTTTTCCAAACAGGAAATGATTGCTAAACTGACTGAAACGGCCGAAATGCTGGATAAAGTGATTGATTCGCTGACAGAAGAAGACTTTCAAAAGAAATACCCGCTTGAACCTTACGGTTATTCCATGACGACCGGACATATGATTATGAAGTTAGCAAGCCATTTAGGATATCATTTGGGACAGATCAATTACTTACGCAGAATTGCTCAAGGTTCAAAAAGTTAAAAGAGGTTCAAAAAGGTTCAAAATGCTTACGCTGAAGCTTCAGCATAGGCGCAGAGTTTAAACAATTCAATTTGAACATTTGAACATTTGAACATTTGAACATTTGAACATTTGAACATTTTAAATCAAATAAGTCTCCCCGTCTTCCACCACACTTACATTTTCAAAAACCGCTGAAGCTTCTTCGAAGTGTTTCAACCCGTTTTCATAGCGTGCACTCAGGTGTCCGAGCAACAATTTCCCAACTTCAGCCTGTTTGGCAATCGTAGCGGCCTGCTGAGCAGTTGTGTGGAAAGTTTGCTGTGCTCTGTCTAATTTATCCTGTAAAAAAGTCGCTTCGTGGTACAATACATTTACATGCCTGACGTAATCAACAATGCGTTCATCAAAGATCGTATCCGAACAGTAAGCATAAGATTTACTTGGTTTTGCAGGGTAAGTGTATTCTTCGGAATAAATCATTTCCCCCGATTCCAGTTCCACATCCAATCCTTGTTTCAGTTTCGGAATAAGTGTTAAGGACAAACCTGCTTCCTCAAAACGTTCGGCATTCAGCTTTCGTTCTTTCGGTTTTTCCTTAATCAGGAAACCATTCGTCGGAATGCGGTGACTCAAAGGAAATGTCCAGATCTCAATCATCTTGTCTTCAAAAAGCAGGCGGTGTTCTTTTCCATTGAGATGAACGAAACGAAGATCGAATCCCAGCTTTGCTCCGCCAACCTCAAGCTGTAATCGGATAATTTGTTCCAACTCCTGCGGACCGTAAATAGTCAGTCCTTTATCTCTTCCAAGCAGGTGCAGTGAGCTCAAAAGCCCTGCCAATCCGAAGAAATGATCTCCGTGAAGATGAGAAATTAAGATGTGATTGATTTTCTGGATATGCACATGGTATTTGCGCAGCTGGACCTGTGTCCCTTCCCCGCAATCTATCAGGATATGGCGGTCATTGCAATAAACGTATTGTGAAGTAGGATTCCTGTTTGAAGTTGGCAAAGCAGCGCCTGAACCTAATATGGTTACTTCAAAGTTCATAGGCTAAATCAGGACTGATTTCGCTTCAGCCAGTGTTTCGGAAATATTCAATACCTTATCCAATTGAGCAATACGGATCATTTTTGCAACATTTTCCTGCAATCCGCACAAAATAAATTGTCCGTTAGTGTCTTTACACAAACGGTTTGCTGTCAAAATAGCAGACAATCCGGAGGAATCACAGTATCTTGTTTTGGAAAGATCTAAAATAATGCAGTTTACCCCGTTTTTACTCAGAAGAAGTAATTCACTTTTCAGATCAGGAGCATTAGAAGCATCCAGTTTTTCAACAGATGACTGAATGACAGTAAAGTTTGTATCTTGTGCAATAATAAAATTCATGTTGCCACAGTGTTTATCAAATGTAACAAAATATTCTTTCACAGCCCCCGAAAACGAAAAGACTTTAGCGTCCGATCTTTGCAGCCAGTAAATAAATGACCGCCATTCGCACAGCTACACCATTCTCAACTTGCTGAAGAATAATGGATTGCTTTGAATCAGCTACATCAGAAGTAATTTCCACCCCGCGGTTGATTGGCCCGGGATGCATGACAATAATTTCTTTATCCAGGCTGTCGAGAATTTCTTTATTCAGACCGTATTGCATGGAATATTCTCTCAAACTCGGGAAGTATTGAATATCTTGTCTTTCCAATTGAATGCGCAGCATATTTGCCACGTCGCACCATTCCAAAGCTCTTCTGAGATTGTGCTCTACCTGAATTCCTAAAGTATGAATGTATTTCGGGATCAGGGTTGTCGGTCCGCAAACCATGACCTCTGCACCCAATTTTTGAAGCGCATAAATATTGGATAAAGCTACGCGGGAATGCAGGATGTCGCCTACAATCACCACTTTTTTTCCTTCCACGGATCCCAATCTCTCACGAATAGAAAAGGCATCCAGCAAACCCTGCGTGGGGTGTTCGTGCGTTCCGTCACCGGCGTTAATCACACAGGTATTGGTTCTCTCGGACAGGAATTTTGCTGCTCCCGGGTTCGGATGACGCATCACGACCATATCCACTTTCATGGAAAGGATATTGTTTACCGTATCGATCAATGTTTCCCCTTTCTTCACGGAACTGGAACTTGCAGAAAAGTTCACTACATCTGCGGAAAGTCTTTTTTCAGCTAATTCGAAAGAAAGTCTTGTTCTGGTAGAGTTCTCAAAAAACAGGTTGGCAATGGTAATATCCCGAAGAGAAGGAACTTTTTTGATCGGTCGATTAATAACTTCCTTAAAACTATCTGCAGTTTTAAAGATCAATTCGATATCCTGACGAGTCAAGTCTCGAATTCCAACTAAATGATCAACACTTAAATGCTCCATTATTCGGGTGTATACAATACAATTTTATCTTTTCCTTCACTGCTCTTCCACTCTACAGTTACACGCTCGGAATCCAGCGTATCTACAGCTTTCCCAACATAATCTGCCTGGATAGGCAAATCGCGCTGGAATCTTCGGTCGATCAGCACCATCAATTCAACACGAAGCGGCCGCCCGAAAGCCATTAAGGCATCCAATCCCGAACGGATAGTCCGACCGGTGTAAAGCACATCATCGATTAAGACCACGTTCTTTCCTTCAATTGTAAAATCGATGTTGGTAGTGCTCGGTATCAAAGGTTTTTCTCTTCTACGGAAATCATCCCGGTAAAAAGTGATATCCAGCTGACCGCAGGTAACCTTTTCTCCCCTTACGTTTTCCAGGATTTCTTTCAGCCTTTCAAGCACAAAAATCCCTCTCGGCTGCAAGCCGATTAGTACGGTATTTGAGAAATCGTCGTGATTTTCGATTAATTGATAAGCAAGACGGTTCATGGTTAACTGAACCTGCTGTTCATCTAAAATGACTTGCTTTTCCATTGAGACAAATTTAGCAAAAGGATTCGATTCGTCAATCTTTTTTTCGATTTTCTGCATTCGAACTAAATCGTTTTTTAAGGGTTGCTGTCGATTTGAAAAGATTAAAAATCAATTTTTTACCGTTCAATCAATAAAGTAAATATTTTACTCTTTTTTTATTGATTTAAAAAAAACTTAATGTACTTTTGAACACAGGATCGAAAGAATTTTCACATTTTTCTATTTTGATATTTAATTTGGAATTTTGGATGTCGGAAGATATTTACTTTTTCATAGGGTTGGTTATTGGTTATAAATTTTGAAACGTAAATCCGGCATCTGAATTCCTTATTATCCCCCTTTCCGCTTGGTTTTATACCCTTCTTTTGTCAATAATTCAATGACTTTATCACGAAAAGATCCCTGGATGATAATTTCACCGTCTTTCGCAGTTCCTCCTACACCGCATTTTGATTTCAGCATTTTTCCCAATTCTTTCAGGTCTTCATCACTGCCGACAAATCCTTCGATCAGGGTTACTTCTTTCCCGGCACGTTGTTTCTTGTCCAATGACACATAAAGCAACTGCTTAGAGGGCTCAAGTGTTTCAGCTTCTTCGTTTTCCTCGAAATCATAGGAGAAATCCGGGTTGGTAGAATAAACAATGTTCACCCGGCCTTTGTTATTTTTTTTGCTCATTTGTACTTTTCAATTAGTGTTGCTTTAATATCATCTGTCAGGAGATAATCCGGAGATTTTTCCAGTGCAGATCGAATTCCCTTCGGAGATCGAACATCGTAAATTACAACCTCTTTTCCTAGCGATTTTACAGCAGTCACATCCGATATTGAAATCTCGGAATTCCTGAAAGCGGCACCATCAGAAATGGTTTTATCCGCATAACTCAAAAACTGGTCCGCATTTACCGCATTGTAATAAACGAAGTAACCAAGTCCTTTGATAGTTGGTACAAATCTCCTCGAATTAGTCACAATTGCCAAATCTCCGTTGTAAAAATACTGCTTTGCCTGTTTCAATGCATCAATTACCGAAGCAGAATCCAAAACTCCTGTTTCAGTTCCGTCTGATTCTTTCAGGTCCAATACAAGACGAACTCCTTTCAGATCAGCAGGCAGGTCTAACAATCGGATCACACGTTCCTTTTCCAGCGAATGGTATTTCAACCCTGACAAATAACTATCTTCTTTTTGAGGAATAAATCCGGATCCGGTTGATTCTACACTTAATTCAGGGTCATGAAATAACCACGGCGTACCGTCGAGTGACACTTGAACATCCACCTCTACCATCAACACTTTTTCGAAACTGCGGGCATACCTGTAAGCTTCAAGACTGTTGTCGTGATAATTACTACCGGAAATATGAAGTCCGGCACAAGCATGTCCGCCGATACCGGTATACGGATACAGGTCTTTGTGTTTCTTACACGAAACAAGAAACAGGGCAACAATTCCAATGATCCCTCTAAAACTCATGATAATACCCGATTTCTACAAAATAATTCCATAGGAAGAACTGATTCTTTCTTCCGTTGTAAGCGTCGTATTTCCACTCGATAGCCGGCCCTATTCCCCCCGTAAATGCAACCCGGTTCCGGAGTCCAATATCCAAACGGCATCCGAGAAAACTTTCCGTCAAGTGAATAAACGGATGCTTTTGGGGAATTTTGGTACTTAAAAACGAGTAAGAGAGTCGAATTACCGGGGAAATGACAATCCAGTCAATGAGTTTGGAGCGGTATGAAATGTCGTAACCGATACTTGGTTTGGGCTGTCCCTGAAGGATGGTATTGGTTATTCCGAATCCAATAAATACTTCGTGTGCCAGCTTTTTTTTGATGAGCTGACCGCGGACATGCAAAAAGAAATCCTGTGGATGGTATTGAAAATCCGCCCCTGCCGTATACACTGCAGAATCCTGTGCTTTTCCGAAGAAAGGAATTACCACTAACAACCACAAAGCAAGTTTTCCGAACATGCTTCAAAAATAACCGAATGCTTCAGCTAAAACTAAAGTTTCGGGCACTTTTTACAGTGGTATCCTTTTCTTTTATATTTTTTGCAGCAATCTTTCTTTTTATCGCAAGAGCAGTTACTGCAAGTGAACAGAGGTAAAATCGTTTGCTGAGAGGAAACTTCTTTTTTAACCATCTTTATTTAGACTAATTCCAGACAAAGATAAGCTGAGAAATTGAAATATCAAGAATTGTTAGTAATTATTTTGACTTTAACAGTTCAAAGGTTCCAAAGTTCAAAGCGTTCAAAAGTTTCAATAATTGAACATTTTAACTTTTTGAACATTTGAACCTCTTTTATTTAGAAAACAACTGGTACGCTAAACGAAAGACGTGCATGTGTGCATTCACAATGTCTCTTACATCCTTGCTATAGCCACCGCCCATACTGCATACAACCGGAATATTCCGGTCCCTGGCAATATTCAGTACAAATTCATCCCTGGAGCGAATTCCGTTTTGAGTAACTTTTAATTTCCCCAGTTTATCGGTTTCCAAAATATCGACACCACACTGATAGAACATAAAATCCGGATCAAACGACTCCACAACTGCTGCCAACTCATGCCTTAAAATGGTTAAATAAGCTTTATCATCCAGGAAAGTTTCCAAATGAACGTCTTTATCTGATTTTTCTTTGTGAATGGGATAATTGGCACCTCCATGCATACTAAAGGTAAATACTTCCGGAACATCCTTGAAAATTTCTGCTGTTCCGTTCCCCTGGTGAACATCCAGGTCTACAATCAGGATCCGATTAAATAATTTTTTATCCAAAAGCCATTGAGCTGCAATTGCCTGGTCGTTTAACAAGCAAAAACCTTCTCCCCTGTTTGTGAATGCATGGTGCGTTCCACCTGCAATATTTAAAGCCACACCTCCGTTCGCAACCATTTCTGCGCACAGCCTGGTACCTTCCATGATTCTCAATTCCCGGTTGATCAGGTCATCTATATGCACAAAACCACTGACACGCTGTTCTCTTGGTGTACACTCCAATTTGACTAATTTATTCAAATATTCTTCCGAATGGGTCTGGCGGACAATGTCCAGGTCTATTAAAGCAGGACTTAAAAACTCCGCTTCTTCCAGGATTCCTTCGTATTGAATTTGCTGATACAAAAGCCCGTATTTCTCCATTGGAAAACGATGCGTGGCCGGAACAGAATGAATGTAAGAAGGATGATACGCTACGAAAAAGGACATGTTATTACTACGCTCTGTCTACATCGGTAGAAATCGTAAAGAGCATTAATTCGTCGTTTACAGGAATAAATTGATAATTCAGCAGACTTTTGGACTTCATTCTCATGGTAATAAAGCCAAGCCCTGCACCTCCTTTGTCTGAAATCAATCCGTTGTTTAGCGTTTCCAGGTAAAATTCTTTGACTTCTTCTTCGCTCATGGTGTTCAAACGATCCAGGTAAGAAGCCAGTTTTTCCTTTTCGGAAATTTCTGTGAGATTTCCCAATGCTATCCGATAAGCCTTATTATTGAAAGCAACGATAATGAGCGCCTGCTGTTCGTGTTCCCACTTCCTGCCATGGATCAGAATATTTTGCAATCCTTCGATCAGGATTGAAAAAACACGTTTTACCAATGGTTTTTTATCTCCTGCAGAAATCATAAAATCCTCGGTGGTGAGTGTGAAGCTATTCACTAAATCCTGGTTTAACGGACCGAAGTGAGCTAACTGAACAGAATTGAAATGCGCATCTTTAACATCTTGAATCCAAGAGGCCAATATCATTTTGGGTTCTATGCGAAGCGTACCAGGTTGCATCAACTGTTAACAGGTCCGTAAATATAGCAAAGCAAAAAAGAACTTATCTTAATCAATGAGCAAATGAACATTTCCTTGCCACATTTTACCATCCGCAGTTATTAATTGGTAGAAATAAACGCCATCATCCAGTTTTTCGCCCGTAATATCAATACCTCCCCAATTATTTTTATAGTTATCCGATTCAAACACTACGTTCCCCCAACGGTTCTGAATAACTAATTTCGAATTCGGTTTCAAATTCGTAATATAGAATTCATCATTTACATGATCTCCGTTAGCCGTTACGATGTTCGGAATTTTGAGCTCACCCAAAAT
>DJFP01000010.1:5695-17519 GCA_002432565.1 Flavobacteriales bacterium UBA5869 | reverse complement strand
CGATAGCTATCGGAATTGCGCTTTGTTTATTTGTTGTTATAGCTTTTAATAAATTTCATATTTCACTTTATTGCAATCATCCCCATAACTATATTCCCATATCTCAAAGTTTTTTTCTTTTTTAATGCGTTGAAAATGTTTATTCCTTTTTTTTAGGTAAGAAGGTCTTTTTTTATCGGTCGCGTTATATAGAACAGAGGGAATTGCGTTAAAATTTTGAACGATGACATCTGAATCCAGATTAGTCTTACTCTCATCATGAACCTTCATATTCTCCATCGCAATTACTGTGCTATAGAAGAAGCTACGAATCATGGCTAAATTATAGTTAGTTTGACCATCGATACTATCTATGATTTCTGGGAATATGGCAGAATCACTGTAATAACTCTTTTCGAGGGACTGCTCTCCATTTACATTTATCACTTTTAACAATATTGATATTCGAATGATAGTTGTATCCGAATAAGAGTCGTACAAATAAAATGGGTCAGGCACGTATCCGTATTCACACCTTGATTTAACATTTCTTGCCATAAGAGTATCCTTGTTTTCAACGTCTCGATACACTTCCTTTTCTTCTAAAACCTCCAATGATTTGTATGTTTTAGTGTCAGCATAGTATTTTTCAAAATAGAAGCTCACTTCCTGAAAATGTGGATCAGAATGATCCCAGAAGATGTTTAATTTTTCGCTTGTTTTAGCTGAAGTGAAATCATACTGATAACCAACCAATGAAGTATCGGGGAAATATCTATAGTTCCAATTTTTATAATGACATAAATTTTCTGAACAAGTTTCAAACGCTCTTTCTACTGTATAGGATGATTTATTTTCCAGACTGTCATAATCACAATTAATCGTAGTAACTATTATGGAATCAATTTTACTTTTTTGAGAAAAACAGTGCATAGTAAGCAAAATAAATTGAATGACACATAGTTTGTTCAACATATAAAGGGCGATTTACATTTAGTTTTATAAGATACTTTATAAAGGTTGGTTACCACTATATCTTCATATAGCTCATTGGCTATAACTTATCTATATGCCCACCTAAAATACAATTTATAGCGCAAATACAACAAGCGTCTGTGTGGGATATACCTGGCTCTTGAAAGGGATACTGATCGAACAAATAGCAGATTCGGAGAAAGATAATTCGAACGAAAAATTGGAGGAATTGGCGGAAAGGGGTTTGAGAGATTATCATAGGTCACATTATCTTTCGTCCCTCCACTAAGCTTTTTAACCATCCTGTTGCTGGTTGTTCAATATTCCAATACATCTGGTTATTTATACAATCATCTATGAATTCCTGTTTTTGCTTCTGATCCATCCAATCCGGTTTATCATCGTAAACAATCAATTCCGGATAAAGTTCTATAATTTGTTCTTTCGATTCGGCATTTATCAAAACCCAAATTCCCCCCATCCCATAATCATATACGCATAAAAATGTTTTCTGTCCTTGATTTTGAATTGGTTTTAAACTACGGGATTTTTTTAATCGAAATAGGTTAAGCCAGACGATACCCACTAAAAGGACAATTGTTGGAGAAATCCAATATGTTTTGGTTAAATGCATGGTCTATTTTGATGTCAACGGTTAGTATATGAAGCGTAGCCTGCCGATAGGTGGTTATGATTGCATATACGACGTTAGCAATATTTTACTTTAAATAGGTTTCAATTTTTGATATAGGTTCAATTGCCAGATAAAGTTCTCCTTCAAATTCTCCTCCGCCAGATAAGAGTCCTATCACCAATCCCTTAGAATCAATTACAGGAGCACCACTAAAACCACTTGGAGTAAATTTAACTTCAGATTTTAGTAATATTTTTCCACCTTCATATGAGTCCATAGTTGCGTAATACCTTCTTTGATGGCATTCAGAATCAGAGTATTCACAACCGATGATTTCAAATTTTTCTTCCTTTAGTGGTTTTGAGAATCTGGGAGTAAGCACTGTAATATTATTGTCTTTTTGTAATTGACAATCAAACAGAATAATATCAACATCATTTTGTTTTTCAGTAATCAATTTTGAAACCGTGATAGTGTCATTTGCGATTTTACCATTTCTTGGATAAGCTTTCCAATATTCTAAGCTAGAATTAAACTGATTAGTTTTAATCTCCGGGTTAATTCCCATAGCTTCACCCAATAGATGCTTAGCAGTACATAAAAGAGTATCTCCATTAGTTTTAATCAGGAAAGAGCTGGCTCCGGAGCCATATGAATTATCTAACTTATATTCATTCGTTAATAGAATTTGCACTGAATCAATGTAGTTTTCGAGTTTCCAAGGTTCACTTTCGATTTCCTGATTTACTAGACTGTTTTTATTCTCATGTTTTTTTGAATTACAACTAACTGTTAATAAGATGAAGAGAAGGACTATAATTGATTTATTCATGTTCGTATTAATTAATGCTAACGGTTTCGGCTTTGCGTTCGGGCGGGTTTTAGAGCATAAAACTGTCAACCTGCACTAAACTTGAATAGAAGCACAAAGCTCCAAGTTTGCACGTCACCCCGCTTGACGCAAAACCCATGTTGGCAGCATGTGGTATTATCTAAGTTTTCTTCCTTAATTAGACAATCGTCACTTGGATAGCTTTATGTAAGTGTACATGGAAATGTTGATAGGGCGTGTTTCTGAATCGCCTTCTTTTGAAGTTAGAGATACTCTATTAGAATTTTTTCCACTGGAGTTATTTGTTTTAGCACTCCAGTTATCACTTGGTTTAGTTCCATATAAACTCCAAATATTTGTTCCTGCATTATTTAAAAAGTTACCTCCATAGCCGTGTTGATGTAACTTAAAGGTATCCGATTGTACTGTTCCTACTAATCTTGAAGTATCAGGGTCTGAACCTTTACCAAGATAATTACTACTGCGAATAAATTTACCCCGTGCATCAGGGAGTTCTTTACTGTCTTTCAAAATATTCAAGTCGTGTCCTTCTACTAATATTTGATATAGTTCAGTACTATGTTCTAATTCACGACCATCTAATAAAACCCAAACACCTTTTTGTGTTTTATTAAATAATTCGGGTTTTAAAATAGACTGCTTTATTGTACCAATATCTTCATAACTTTCGACAAACAATGAGTTTGTGTTTATTTGCAATACCGTGAATGAAAGCAATAATAAAGCAATAACTGAGAGAAAAATCAAGTTTATTTTTTTCATATTTTTTATTTTAAAAGTTTGAGATTGATGAAATCATTATCATTCATTTTTTGAACAATATCGTATTTAATTACCTTGTTTGTTAATAACTCCATATTGTCATAGAGTTGTTCTAAATAACTTGGATACATTACCCGGTTTTCATAAATATATTGAAATGGAGGCAACGGAAGAATAATTGGATTGTTTGAAAGCTCAATACCCGTTATTTTTGTCGGTTTAATAATTAAAACCAAGTCGGTCACTCCTTTACTCTCAATTTTTCCAAGTTCATAGCGACTATTAGCGAAATATCGATTAAAATCATTTAGTAAAGTATCGTATTCATTATTACTACAATTGCAGTTTAATAATTTATTCAACTTCTCTGCGTATAAATTTTGTTGATAAATGTAGTTGTAAATAATACTGTTTGAGAGATTTGCTTTTAAGTAATAGTTTTCTGAAGATAAAAGTTCGTATATTTTTTTCTTTTCAGCTACCTTAAATGATGGTTCTTCAATGTGTTTCTTGATGTAGCTAATTATTGGTACACCTGACATAATATTGGTTTGCAGGATTGCAGTACGATTTTCTTTTAAAATATTCTCGAATTGCATTTTTAAACTTTTATTCTTGTTGGTATAGCTGATGTTTTTAAGTACATTTTCAGCAGGAATGCTGAAATTATTCGAGACAGAAGATGACGAAAAATAAAAGTAGGGTTCAAACAATGAAGTAAAATTAGTAAGTGTGATTATTGCTTGAGGATAAATGAGTTTTTTGACATCCCAATTAATATTAGGAAAAATATCCTTATAGTAATTGCTTATAGTCTCTTCGCTCATTTTTAATATGTCTCTCAAATTATATAGGTAAGCTATTGAAGGTTCTAATTTATTAAGGTCGTTTTTGTAAATATTGTGTGTAAATTCGAGCATTGGTATATATATCTTGTATTCCCAATAGTTGTCACTATCATAATTATTAAAATGTAAGAAGGGTTTAGAATCTATTGACTTGTTTTCCGTATTATTATATATAATTTCTACGGTGTTTTTTAATTTTTGACTACCGTTATATAATTGCCTTAAATTGCTTATACTATCCGCATTTTGTACATCTTTCCATAAAAAGCTATAATCAGTTATATTTTCTTCCTTTAGTCCTTCCGTTGTTTGTGCATATATTAAACCTGTTACATTATTTATATCAGTTTGTATTTTATCTAATTTTTCTTCTATTGTGTTAAATCTTTTTTGATTTTCTTGATGAAAATCAATCGTAAGGTTTCTGAATTCAATCAAATTTTTATTTAGTGTGTCTAACTTATTATTTATTTGGTCAAGCTTTTGATTGACAATCTTAAATTGTTGCATAATTGCATCAAATTCAGGATTTGATTGTGAGCTACCACCAAAGATTGAGAATGCTCCGTTTATTGCTTGAAGTCCTGCAACGGGATTTCCTGTATAATAAGCCATAGCACCACCTGCTAACACTTCTCCTACGGCAATAATTTTAGAAGCTGCTTTATAGTCTTTATCAGATAGGCCTAAGTTATTCGCTAATGTAAGAACTTCTCTACCTGTTGCTAATTGATATTTTATATCTTCTACTGTTTGTATGTTTTCTAATCTCTGCTTTTCTTTTAAGTATGAAGAATTGTTTTCATCATCTTTGTACCTCATATCCAATAGCTTTATTTTTCCAGAAGTATTGACATTGTCATATAAAACATCTGTAATGACATCTATTTTATATGTATTTTCATTTATCAATTGTCTGTTTTCAAAAGTTAGCTGATTAAGTCTTTTAACGTCATTTTCTGTTTTATCTACTTTGTTTTTAAGTGTTTCAATTTCTTTTTTATTATTTTCATACTTCTCCCCATTGTCTTTAATCTCTTTCTTCATTGCGTAAATGTCCGATTGCTGCTGTTGGAACTTTTTACTTACACCTTCACTATATTTTTGTAGAGCCTCTGCATTTTCCTTAACTTTTTCTAATATGAGTTTATCGTATTCAAAAACTTTGTTTTCCAACTCTTTAAGTTTATTATTCCAATCGGATTCTATATTATTCCATTGTTCCAGATTTTGATTTTGTAGAGCGTTAAATCTTTCTTCATATTCGGCTCTATTATTTTTTATAAATTCCAATATAACTTCATCTACTTTAGGAGCTATTATCTGATAATCTTCTGTTTTTAGATTGGATTTAAAAACTTGTATTTCGGTTTTAAAATTATTTAGGCTGGTTTCAAAGGTTAATCCATTGTCCGCTTGAATTGACTTTTTTGAATTGACTTCAAAAGAATTAAGAATTGCATTATTGAATGTTTTTTCAAAATCTTCTTCTATATTATTCTTGAAATTGTCTAAGTTTTGATACGCCCATTCTTTTATTGGATTTGTTACAATTGAAGCCACAGGAATTTGATTGATAACCTCTACCACGCCTTCTGTGTAGATTTTAATATTATTTGCTTGTGTTTGTACTCGTGTATTATTTTTCTCATATTTGAGTCGTATAGCTTGATAATCTTTACCTGCTTGCTCTCGTGAATAATTACTTTTTGGGACATCAAACTTAATGGAAGTGTTTTTCAAATACTTTTTATTGCTCCAAGGTATGTCATTGACGCTTTGTGCTATAACATCGTTAGATAAGCAAGATAAAAGAAAAAACTTTGTCAAAACATATTTTGTATAAATGTTAATTTTAGTCAGTGTACTCATTTTTATTTGTTCTTTATGTTTGTATGTCTTGGTGTCCGTTACCATTGCTGCCAACTTATCTATAAGCCCACCTAAAATACAATTTATAGCGCAAATACCACAATCGTCGGTGTGCTATGGGTAACTTTTGAAAGGGATACTCATTGAACAAGCAGCAGATTCGTAGCAATGCGATATCGAATGAAAAATGGGACGGAATTGGTGGAAGGGGTTTTTAGGGAGATGGTGGGGGTTGAACTTCCACCTTTTTTTCATTGCCAAAAAAGGTGGAGCCAAAAAACGCTAGGCCTGTACTAAAGAATCTGCAAGCTACAGGTCGTTACGCGAAAGCATTTAAAACTCGCCCGGCCACTCTGTGCCGGACTCAAACACCAAATGCTTTTATTCGCTTCATTCCTTTGCTTGCTAAGCTTCTTAGCGTAAGGGCCTATTTGGAATCCTCTATTTTGAATCGTTTCGACCGAAGGAGGATCCAGGGTCTCATTCCCGGAAGAGCGCGTGAAGAAAAGGTCTGTACCGTAGTTTTAACAAAAAGTGCTTGTCATTTGGATGGAGCGTAGCGCAAACCGTTCTTTTTGACCTAAAACCAGGTTAAAGGGCTTTTTAGCGATCGGCTTGGAATGAGACAAAGGACTTTTGGTTCTTTTTGTCCTTAAAAAGACCAGGGAATAACTCCAAAGCCATTTTCTCGATCATGAGAATCCCCGATGAAGAACCAAACCTGGAAAGCTATTACTAACTCATTGAACAAGCAGCAGATTTGGAGCAATGTGATTCCAATGAAAAACTGGAAGAACTGGCGGAAGGGGTTTTGAGGGAATTTGTTTGGGAACATTAATAATAGTAATCAGTAGCATCGGTAGGTTTTAGCAAGCAGATTCCATCTTTCAAAGCAAGTTTCCACTAGCTCTTCTAAACTAAATAATATGTTACCTTGATCATCCTTGATAAATCCTAAAATTGCAATCTTATTGTTATTACCAATTATATTCATCGTTCCGTCAGGTGTGATAAAAAAACCAGCTTCAGAATTTGATTCACTGCCTGTAGAAAGACCGAGAACTTGTCTTAGATCACTTATAATTGGGTTCTTATTAGATCGATTCGTTCTCGTTAAAGGATAACCATGTTTTTCCTGATTGATAATGTCAACTAAAACTTGAAGATGTAATGAGTTGTCAATTTCTAACTCAACAATATTTGGATCAAGTCCCTTACTTCTAAGACAGTTTTTTAGATTATCTTTAAGGCTTGCCAAGTTGTAAAGAATGATGAGAACCTTATTTTCTAGCGTTGGTTGATCATCATTTCCAAAAGTGCTTATTATTGTTCTCGAAGTTTCTGTGGATTTAACATCTAGATGAATGTGTTTTTCGATGTCTGTCTCAAATCTTGCATTTAAAGATGACAAGACTCTCTCCATGCGTGCGCTGATATCGTTATAGTCCATATTTTTAAATCGTTACTAAATATTTTGCTCATATTGTACCAAATTAGTGATTATTGGAATTTCCATTTTCTTTTTCAAGTGCTTCCATCAACTCATAGTTGGATTTAAATGTTTCAGATTCCATATTATTAAGAATATCCACACTTATTCCAGTTATTGTAAATAATGATGCAACTTGATTAATCAAGGAAAATATTAATTCAATCAGTTTATCAGTTTCATGTGTTGAGATTGAATCTAAATGCTGACATTCAATTTTATCATCGTTATGAGCTAGACATTTGTCCCTATGCTCAATAATTTGATTAATAAGATCGCGATTATTTTCCTGCTCTTGAAACCATTCATCTAATGGCTTATCCAGCTCAATTTCATTAAACAGATGTTTATTTTTGTTTAGAATATCATATAATGACAGTATTGATATCGGACGATCTCTTTTTGGGGCTTCAAATAATTTAGCGAGTTTTAAAAAATATGAATCTATAATTGTTTTGTCTTTATTTGGTGATAATCCTGACAAAAGCTTAATTCGTTCATTTATTTTCTCGTCTATTCCACTTGTAGTAAGGAAAACTCGATTTTCGTTTAATGGAAATCCATTGATTAATATTAGAAAACTAAAATAATCAAGTTTGAGTTGATGTAGTTCGTAATATTCTTGAATTATGAACTCCACGTACTTTTGAACTTTTGATTCAATAATATCTTTCATGAATTTAAAGAAATTTTCGATTTGGATTTTGCTTGTCCAAGTTCAGTGAATTTTAATAATCTAATAATGTAGTCAAAGGAACTTCCAAACCCTTAGCCAATTCTTTCAGATATAAAAATGAGGGATTAATTCTTCCTGATTCTATTCTGGCAATGGAGCTGTGGTCTTTTCCCAATGTGGAAGCTAGTTCGAATTGTGTCATTCCTTTAGCCAAGCGTATTTCTTTTATACGCGCACCCAAAGAAATTAAATCAGGATTCTTTTCCATCTAACAAGTGTCGAGAAAAAATCCCGCAAACAATGTAACGGATTTGTCAAGTTTTATATATTTGTGACAAATACGTCAAGATTTGAAAGCAAACATTCTAACCCTTATCCAGGACGATATCAAGATCTCCCGCCTGACAAATACCCTGGACCGCCTGCATGTTCCGGCGAACCACTATCCCTTAGGCAATGCAAAAGTGATTTTCTCCTTGTTGGAAATACCGGAAACGGAACAGAACTTCGAAACCTATTACCAACTCATTGAACAAGCAGCAGATTCGGAGAAAGATAATTCGAATGAAAAACTGGAGGAATTGGCGGAAGGGGTTTTGAGGGAGATGGTGGGGGTGTGAGAAATATTCTTATTAAAATGTTAGTAATACCTTAAATTAAATTTATCACATCAATTGGTATAATACCGTGTTTTTCTGTTAAGTGTGCATTTGACATTTTGTCTGCTCCAGTTACGGCGATCCCAATAACTTTATTTTCTTTATCAATTGCTGGTCCTCCACTATTGCCGGAAATAAGAGGTGAGTTGACTAATAGATGTCTAATTCCTGAGTAAGTTCTAAATCCAACAATAAGACCTGGAGAGAAAATTCCATTATCTCCATAATTATAATTTGGAAATCCTGCAACAGCTATATGATCCATTTGATTCAATTTGTCAGAATTCCCTATTTCCAAACCTTCACTTAAAACATCGGAATCAACCTTCAAGATTGCAACATCTAGATCTTTATTGAATTTCAAGACTTCTACAGGGAATTTTTTCCCATGGTCATTTCCTCTAAATAAAACTAGATCATCAAATATTTTTCCAGAGTTTTCATCGCGTATGCAGTGGTCACATGTGATTATTCCAACACCTTTAACGTGGAAAGCAGACCCTTGAGACATTCCATTTTCGCTTTCCAGAACATATGTGTTATTCAAAATGGTAGTTGTGTCATAAGAAGGAGGTGTTGGAATCGCATCATTAACCCTCTTGATATTTAAGGCTAAAATTCTTGGAACAACGCACTCATTAAGAAATGAAACGACCTGCTGCTGTATATGTAGCCATGAAAGCTTATTTCCATTTAGTTGACCAATATATACGAATTTGCTGTGATCAATTTTATGTTTTTCCAAGCCTGACAATACATCTACGAATTCGGGGAATTTATTTCTTTTGAAGATCTCTTTACAATCAGCTATTAAAATTTGGTCTTTGAGTGTTCCAGCATGAGGCATGTGGCTAATTATTTCTTTAATCTCAAGACAGAAAAAATCTTCTTCAAAGTATGCGTTACTTGAATATCCACTATTAAAGGGGTGGAACTCAGAATATTGAGGGAAATAATCTTTAAAAGATTGTTCAATATAACGAACAATATATACACCGGAGGTATTTAGATTACCTTCTAAATCCCATTCTTGAGTATAGTTTGTCATATTTTTCTAACTTGTTTTAAATGTGCCTATGAATAAGTCATATCACCCCCTTTGCCTTCAACTCCAAATACTTATTAATCGAATTGATCGACAAATCTTCCGGCTTGGAAAGGATGGTTTGGATGCCGTTTTGGCGCAGCTCGCGGGCAATGTTCCACTTCACGTTCGACATTTTATCGGCAACCGTGGCTTCTATGAGTTCTTTGTGGGTGTGGACCGGTTGCTGGGCCAATTCCTGCAGTTCGTTGTTCTGGAAGAAGATCACCACCAGTACGTGGCGCTTGTTGAGGCGTTGCAGCATCGGCAGGGCGCGGCGCATGGCAAATTCGCTTTCAAAGTTGGTGTAGAGCAGTAGGAGCGAGCGCGTTTTGACTTGCTTGCGGATCGTTTGATACAGCAATTCGAAGTTTCCTTCTTTGAACAGCGTTTTTTGGTTGTACAAACCTTCCAGGATGCGTCGCAGTTGTCCCTGGTTGCGTTCCGCCGGGACAATGGTTCCCATTTTGTCGGAGAAAGTGATTAGTCCGGCGCGGTCGCCTTTGCGCAAAGCAATATTGGTGAATACCAGGGCCGAATTGATCGCATAATCCAGCATGGTCATTTTGTGGAANNTCTTCCTGGTATTGGTTCACCATCAATTCGTTCTTGCGGCTCGTTGCTTTCCAGTTCACAGTGCGCATATCATCGCCCTGCACGTAATTGCGGATCTGCTCAAACTCGCTGGTGTTACCAATTCGGCGCACTTTTTTAATTCCCTGGGAAATTGTTTGCTGGTTGAAGACTTTTAATTCGTACTGCTTCATCTGCAATACGGACGGATACACCTCAATGCGTTCCACCAACGGAATCACGATACGTCTTTGAGCCAAAAACAGGGTAGAGCGCACAAAGATTACCACATCGCGGAATTCGTATTCTCCGCGCTCGGTCGGAGTGAAGGAGTAATGGAAATCTTTCGTTTTCTTCGGCAGGAGAATGGTGTTCCAAACGGAAGCTCTCTTCTGCATGAAGAGCGGGTATCCTTCGTAGATCCCGACCTGCAAAGGCTGGGCGGTTTGGTTCAGAACGGAAACCGTGACTTTGTTCTCGTCGCCCAGGTTCATGCGTTCCTGGTATTTGCGCTGCACGCGGATCGGTTCTTTGTAGAGATTTACAAGCAAGACATCCAGGATCAGGGCAAATAAGAGCACAAACAAAACCGTTTTGCCGATAATGCCCAGGAAAGGAAGGAAAAATGCTCCTCCTGTCAATGCGATCCCTATTCCTCCAACGAGGAAAAAGAAGCGGGTGAGATGGATACTTGCCAGTAATTTCATTAACGCGGAACTTCGATGGTTTGAACGATTTCACGGATCACTTCTTCCATTTGTGTTCCTTCCATTTCCGCTTCCGGAGTCAGGATCAAACGGTGGTTCAATACGTGGATCGTCACGAACTGGATATCATCCGGTGTCACGAAGTCGCGCCCACGAATCGCTGCAAATGCTTTGGCTGCTTTCAAAATGGAAAGCGAAGCACGCGGCGAACCTCCCAAATACAACTTGGAATGGTTTCGTGTTTTATTCACGATCTGTGCAATGTATTGAATCAAACGGTCTTCAATGATCACTTTCTCTACCACTTTCTGAACCTTGTGCAATTCATCGGCAGTAAACACGGGAGTGATATTTGCCAAATCCGGAGCCTGGATCTGCTCTTTGTAACGGGTCAGTATCAGTGTTTCTTCGTCCAAAGTAGGGTAATCCAATTTGATCTTGAACAGGAAACGGTCCAACTGTGCTTCCGGAAGGTTGTATGTTCCTTCTTGTTCCACCGGGTTTTGCGTGGCAATGACCAGGAACGGGAACGACATTTGGTACTGTATTCCGTCGTACGTAATCTGGCGCTCTTCCATCACCTCGAATAAAGCGGCCTGTGTTTTAGCCGGTGCGCGGTTGATCTCATCGATCAGTACGATGTTGGAGAAGATCGGTCCTTTCTTGAAATTGAATTCACTGTCTTTCATACTGAATACCGAAGTACCGATCAC
>DJFP01000010.1:0-5596 GCA_002432565.1 Flavobacteriales bacterium UBA5869 | reverse complement strand
GTATTTGCGCATTTCTTCGCGCACGCGGTTCACTTTTTCAGCCACCCAAAGCAGTTCGGTTTGATCGCGCTGCACAAAACCGGAGCTCGAAGATGCAGCCGCTTCAGTCGGGTTCGACAAAGCACTGGCTTGTTCTTCCGGAGTGGGATTGGTTGAAGCAGCCTCGTTTGACTGGCTTCTCAGTCGTTGGGCATGTATGCCGCTAAATCGTCATTTCCTTCCTGGATCATGATTTATGAAGTTTAATGAATTCTACAAATTGGTTCAGTGCCGACTTCGCTCTTCGTGGAAAGCAATGCCTGGCGTATTATAAAGGTATTTCCGTCCTCACATTCGAAACGTAACGTGTGTTTTTTCCACGCTGCAATGAATGGTTTGGTTCAATGAAATTACGCGTTTTCCGAAAACAAGGCCGTAAATAGTAATATGATCTGCCTGTATGCTCGCAATCGGCAGACGGATGTAGCGCGAAGCGAAGTAGATCAATACGATAGCCGGAATGATGAACAGCATCCCGATTCCGCCTCCAAGTGACAGCATGTACAGTCCGCGGAAAAGGGTAATCAATCCCATCAACAGGATAAATGCACCGATCCAGATAGATTTGTCGAGGTGTACTTCCTTGTCCGAAGCTACAAAGTGTTCTGTAGGGCGGAGAATTCCCGTTTCGATGTAGAACGCACGGATTTTTGCATACGTAGCTCCCAAATGGCGGTTGTCCACGTTGTTTTTGCGGGAATCCAGGCTGTTTACAATGTCGATGATCTTGTCCGAATCGTACGGAACTTTTGCAATGAGTTTCTCCAGGTTTTGTTCGCGGGTTTCTTTTCGGGAAAGATCCACGTAGAAATGCCTGTTGATAGCGGAATAGAAGTTTTTGCGCATCACCTGCATCACCCCGACAGGCGAATTGCGGGAAATGTAAATGGAACTCAGTGTTTCCACGAATGCCAATGACATATTTCGTTTCTGGCTGTATCCCGGAAGGATCTCTTCTTTCCGTTTTGCGCGGAAGAATACGTATAAGAGCAGCAGTACAAGCAATAACAGGAAGGCCAGGCGCAGTGCCGGATTTTTCAGGATAAACTGGATCAAAGAAGTGTCTTCTTTTTCAGCCCCGTCTTCCTCGGCATCTTCGTCATAAATAGGCTGCTCGGTGGAATCGTTGATCCCGCAGGTCAGGAAAATAACCGGTTTGTCTTTGGGGATTTTGTTCAGGACAATGCGCGCATGTGCATATCCGTTGGGTTGAATAACCTGGTAATTCTCAAACAAATTCGGGATGCTGTGGAAATGCACTTTCCCTTTGTGGTGTTTTTCGTAGAACGCAAACGGGTGCTTCAGGGCATACATGTACGAACGGTAGTTGGTGTCAATGATTTCCGTTTCCGAAAAGGAATACCAGTCTTCGTTGATCGTATCGTTCTCATACACATGGTAGAAAGGAAGCGTGGTATCACCGATCCATGCAAAAAGTACCCGGCTGTAATCCCAATAGAAAGCGCCTTCCAAAAAGTGGCGGTCGTAGATATTGGTCGTGAGGTGGTTGAAACTCAGGTAAACGGTTGCTCCGCTGTCTGCGTAATGCATAATGGAGTCGTAATAGTCCGTCGGAGCGCCCAGCTCATCCCCGATAAACAAATAAGTTGCTTCTTCGTGATTGGGAATACTGTCGAGGTCGGACCAATATTTCAGGTTGTAAATGGAATCTTTGACATGAACGTCGAGTAAATCCATAAAAAACGAAATATTCCTTGGATTTTCGTCCTTCAGGTCGTAAAGCTTTTTCCAGTCGGAGCTGTACCTTTTCCGGATATTGCTTGCAGAACCACCGGCAGAGCTATCCAGGAACCAGATTACAAGCCCCATGAACAGCGCAAAGCCCAAAAATGATAGGATGACTTTTTTGTTCATTACGCTTTTTCAATTTTTTGGAAAGCTGTTTTCAGCTGTGGTTCGATGACCTGGTAATTGGCGGCATCCAGGGAGTAATCCCCGTACCAAACCAGGTCGTAAATGGAAACAATCTGTTCGAATTCCCGGGAAATGGGTTTTCCCTGCACTTCGATGATGTAATGCATGTTTGTTTTTTCCTTTTTCCAGAAGATCCATTTGCGCTGGATCAGTTCTTTCATGGCAAACAGGAAGTAAATACGGACACATTCCTTATAATTGCCGGCAGCAGTAGCTTCTTCCAGGCGCAATTCCAGTTCGGTCTTGCTGATCTCAGCCGGATTCAAATCCTCTACCAAAGCTTCAAACGGAATGGTTTTCACGCGCGGACTTCTGTTCTTGATCATGTAGAAGATCAAAATCGCCAATGCACCGACTAGCAAAATAATTCCCAGCCATTTCCAGAAATTCACGGAAATATCCGGTGCGTCGATATTCGGTCCGTTCGGCACATCAAAATCCGGAACGTCCACATCTTCGGAAGGTTCGATATTCGGATCTTCTTCAATGGTCCCGGTTCCGCCGTCGCCGTCTTTGCTGCTTCTTCCTTTCTCCAGGTCTTTCGGAGAATAAGGTGTTCCCTGGTAGGGTTTCGTGGTCCCGTTCGGACTTCCCGATCCGCTCGAATAGGATTCGTTGATGGAAGTCGGGCTTTGGTAATAATCGGATTCCGGACCTTTGTACTTGTCGGATTGTTTGTAACCGTGTTCCTGCCGGATCTGGTTCCATTTTTCACGCGTGGTGAGTTCCTTTTCCTTCTTTGCCTGGGCTAAGAGGAGGAGGGGAAAACAACAGAAGACGATATGTAAAAAGGCTTTATTCAAAGTCTAGGGCAGTTTCCTGGTAACGCTTGCGTTTTCCAAAGTTCTCAAATTGTTTTTTCAAACCAGTAGATTGATTTTGTTCGCGGAAGGTGTAAAACATGAATCCCATCATGATCACAAAGAAAGGCAGTGTGAACAGGATAAACACGACATAAACCAATTGGCGGGCAATATTTGCCGGAACTAAAAAGTCGGAAGTGTAATAGCGCGCCACGTTCTTAACGAAATCAGCAAATTTATCCAGGAAATCTTCCAGCATGGGTTCGCGCATGAAGTTTACTTCCTGGTAGCTCAATACGCAGGCAATCGGCTGTGCGAAAATGAACAATACCAAGCCCATGAGCGAAATACCCAGCAACACGTTTCCATAGTTGCGTGCTCCGTATCGGAATCCGTTCCCGAAGCGTTTCCCAAAGGATTCTTCGCCCAAAATGATGGAAGCTCCCTGCAGCCAGAAAAACGGTGCAATGAAAAGTACCAGGAACATCCAGTACCACGGAACATAAAAGAGGATTAAAAACAGGAAACTCAATCCAAGCCAGGTTCCCGGAAGTTTTTGGAGCATAAAGGGAACAAACAGTTTTAAGCTCGCTTTTTGCTCCTGGTTCCTGAAATGGTACAAAATGGAAAGCGTGAAAATGGATAAGATAATGGTCCACAAAAAAGTAACCACAAAATCACTGAGCGACCGGGAGTCAAAACCCATGATAATGCTCAGTTGGGATGCCCAATCGTATTCGTACTGGTGAGTCAGATCTTCGTAACGCATCAAATCCTGGAAAACCACGACCGCAATAATGATCGGAATGGTGAGCACCAGGTTGTAGCGCATGATCTTCCCGATGTGTACACGATAAAATGAAAAACTGTCGGAGAACATTTGTCCGAACGTACGTATTTTATTCAGGTCAAATACGTTGATGTATGTTTTAATCGGCGGATCGCTTTCATGTACGAGCTCCGGGTGGCGTCTTGCCACAACGATCGGGTAGATGATGTAGTAGAAAACAATAATCGCAAATGAAACCGTAATGATGGCCCATTTCGACCAGTCTGCCAGTTCCTGGTAATTGTGTGTGACGTAACTTTCCAAAAATCCGGCTGCGATCAGGAAGGGAATGAGCGACATCATGATCTTCAAACCTCTTTTAGCCGAAAGCTGCAGACTTTGCAGGCGGGTATAAGATCCGGGGAAAAGCAACCCGTTCCCGAGTGTAATTCCCGCACCGCCGGCAATTGCAATCGAACTGATCTCAAACGCCCCGTGAATCCAGATTCCCAGGAAGGAAACGATCAGCAAACCTTTCAGGTGGAAAAAATATTGAAAAGCACCCAGCATGATCGAGTTGTTGAAGATCATAATGTGTGTACCTATCGTAAAGAAAATCCCGAGAATGAAGGTGTAGAACGAAACCGTAATGTTGTTCAGGGTGATTTCCAGGAACATACTGACCTGCGATCCGCTGTGATAAACGCCCAAAGGGTCGCCTTTCTCAATATTTTTCAAAGTCATTTCGACGTAGCCGTCGCCCAGGATCATACGCGGAAAATCCGGGTTGAAGTGCGTGGAAATGGCCCCGACAATTGTCCAGAAGAGAAAAACGAATAAAGCGAATAATAAGTTCTTTCGTGATCGGTAGATTTCCAGTGGAATTGAAACCCTCCAAACGGTAAACAGTTTCCGGAACGAGTCTTTCCGCTGTTTGTGCACCAGGTTATGAATTCCCTGTGCGATCTGGTTCAGGTAAACACGAACCGTCCGTTTGCTGTAGAACGTCTGCGCATAACTCAAATCATCGGT
Organism: Flavobacteriales bacterium UBA5869; assembly: GCA_002432565.1. Taxonomy (GTDB): domain Bacteria; phylum Bacteroidota; class Bacteroidia; order Flavobacteriales_D; family Crocinitomicaceae; genus Fluviicola. The sequence continues at coordinate 1,018 of DJFP01000010.1, read as the reverse complement.
AATATCCGAATATAAGTCTGCGATTTCTTCAGGATCACTAGTTTGATTTGAAGTCAAAGACTGGAATTTCTTCCATTTTTCTTTGTTCTGTTCTATGAAGGAGGTTTCTTTCATCTGGAAGGGATAAAAATAACTTTTTTATTCAATCGCAAGCTTATTCCCTTCTGAAATTTATTTTGAAGTTCAAATGTTCAAATTGAAACGTTTAAACTCTTTTGAACTCTTTGAACCTGCTAATCTTAGATTAGCATTATTTTTTCTTAGATGACTTATGCGAAATTTCGAACTTTCCGATCTTCACAAAGAATCCGCCTTTCTGTGTTTCCGTTGCTTTACCTGTCTGGAAATCTACCGTAGTTTTGGTTTTCTCAGAAAGCGTATTCGTAATCAGCGGAATCGGGTTTTTCATGTTTGAACCACTGGTGTTAACCGCTAAATCCTTGCTTGGAGCTTTGTTCACATCCTGGTTCAAGGTAGGAGCAACCGGCTGTTTGTCGTCTTTTACCTGTGGCAAAATCGTTGGGTGGTGCGGCTTATTCTCAGCAAGCGGCGTTTTCTCTTGTTCGGGCTGAACCGGGATCACTTGGTCAGGATTCTTTTTATCCTTTGTTCCTTCGCTGAAGCGTTGATTCGGATTCGTACGCTCGTTCGACTTTGGAAGGTCGCGTGAATTTCCTTTTGCCGGATTGTTTTTCTGCGCCACATAAGTATCGTTCTCTCCGATGGATTGCAGGGAAGGCATCGTTTTAGAAGGTTTTTTGTCTTCTGATTTTGTTGGAGCGTTCTTTTTACCGCCGTTGTTTTGAGCAACCTTATTAGTGGATGTCGTTTCTTTGGTAGTGTTGTTATTGAATCCTAATTGGAAGAATAAAAGCAACATAGCCGCGACTGCAACAATTCCACTGATTATTTTCCACGGAATGAAAGCCACTTCCTTTTCTTTCAGATCTTCTTTATTCGGATAAATAACCGCTGAAGGTTTTAAACGTGTTTCGCGGTAATCGGCAACCAGTTTTTG
>DJFP01000223.1:1965-2521 GCA_002432565.1 Flavobacteriales bacterium UBA5869 | reverse complement strand
TATTCAATACCAGGGAAAAATCATCGCTTCCACTGAAGGAAGTGGTTTGTACATTCTTTCAAAGGGGCATGTTTCAAAAATTACTTTGAAAAATCCCCACGCATCTGCCTGCAGGGATTTGGAAATCATCCATGGAAAACTTTACATCGGTACTCGGGACGGGTTGTATTTCACTGACGATCTCACGAATTTTAATCGTGTAGAAGCGTTCAGGGACCGTCGCATTTCCGGAATTGCACTTGCTCAGAACAAAGTCTTCATTTCTACTTCATTCGAAGGGCTTTTCAAAACCGATATGACCTTCAAAAAATTTGATTCGATTCCCGTTCAGGCAACAGATCTTTATATTGGAGCATTAACAAGTGATCGTTCAAATCAGCTCTGGCTGTCTTCCCCGGAGGGAGTTATCCGCCTGTCCCCTCAAATGAAGCAGCTTAGTTTGAACGAATCGAACGGACTTCCGGTAAAAGCGATCAATTGCTCTTTCCAGGACAGCGAGGGAAATATCTGGTTCGGAAGTGATGGGAAAGGACTTGTCCGTTTTGCTAATCAAAAC
>DJFP01000223.1:0-1949 GCA_002432565.1 Flavobacteriales bacterium UBA5869 | reverse complement strand
CTTTTTGGTTCCTATGACAAAGGAGCCTTCAAAATGAACCTGCAGGGGGTTTGCGAGAACATTCCTATTCCGGCAACAACTATCTGGGACATTGAATATTTCAACGGATTGGCCTGGTTTGCAACCGATATGGGAATATTCAGCTGGGATTTTAAGTCCGAACCGAAAAGATACATCTCTGAAAAATTTTCTACCACCTTCCGGGTATTGAAACCTTTAAAGAACAGGCTGATAGTTGCCGGTGAAGAAAGTGTTGGATATATTGAAAACAACACCCTTCATCATTATCCCAGTTTCAAATTCGATATCAGCAAGGACGGGAACATCCGTGATATCACATTCTACTATTCGAATATCCTGGTAGCGACATCCAAAGGTCTTTATGAACTCAACCTGGCAAAAAAAACACAGAAACTGCTTAAAAAATTCAAAGCCAGCATTGCTTCGATCGAAACAGATGTGGACAACCGCGTTTGGATAGGCACCGAAAACGGGTTAGTTATCTTCGACGGGATCAATTTCACGGACGTTTCCTACAGCTCCAAGAGCGGGGCTCGCTTCATCAATTTTATCCACCGGGTAGAAAGCAACATTTTTGTAGGTACGAACGATGGGTTGTATGTTTTTGAAAACAGCGAAAACTCCCAATTACTGGTAAAACACATCGGAACCAATAACGGCTTGATCAACCTGGAATCCAACATCAATTCTTCGATTTATGAAGGCGGAAACTTTTGGTTCGGTACCAGTGAAGGCCTGGCAAAACTCCAGCTTGATTTAGAAGACGGATTCTCCGACTTTAAACCCAAGCTCAACATTGCGCGAGTCCTTGTGAATTACCGGGAAATAAACCCTTCCGACATTTATAGCGGATTGAAACTTAATTATTCTAAGAACAACCTGATTATAGATCTGGATGGGATTTCAATGGAAGATCCCGAATCCGTTACTTTTCAATACCGCCTGGAAGGAGAATCCGACAAATGGTCTCCCCCGACTTTAAACCCGACCATCATCCTTTCCAACCTGGATGCAGGAGATTATACGCTTCAGATCCGCGCTATTTCCGGGACAAAGAAAATTTCAGACATCAGTTCATTTGAAATCACCATTACTCCGCCTTTTTGGAGAACCTGGTGGTTCTATATTCTTGTTTTTGTCGCCATAGCATTCGGAATACGCTATTATTTCAGGTTGCAGATCAAGCGTGAAAGAGAACGCAACTACAAAATAAACCTGGAAAACAAATCACGTCTGCTTGCTTTGGAACAGCAATCCCTGAATGCCAGTATGAACCGCCACTTCATCTTTAATTCGTTGAATTCCATTCAATACTTTATCAATACGCAGGACCGCGTATCTGCAAACAGGTACCTGACCAGTTTCGCGAAATTGATCCGGAAAAACCTGGACAGTGCATCAGAAGGAGATAATGTAGTGACCCTGCACCAGGAATTGGAACGATTGGAATTATACCTTTCCCTGGAAGCCATGCGTTTCAAAGACCGTTTTACCTACAAAATCGAAAACCGGGATATTGACCTGGAACAGGTAACCGTTCCTGCGATGCTGCTTCAGCCTTTCGTAGAAAACAGCATTATTCACGGAATTCTTCCCGACGAAACAAAAAAAGGAGAAATCGTTGTAACTATCAAAGCGCTCGGGGACCAATTGGAAATCTGCATTGATGACAACGGGATCGGAATAGACTACAGTTTGAACAAAAAAGCCAAGTTTAAAGGCGATCACAAGTCCCAGGGAATGGAAATTACTTCAAAAAGAATAGACCTGATCCGTCAAATGTGGAATAAGGATTACGAGCTGATCGGGCCATTTCAAATGACGAATCCAGACCGTTCAATCAAGGGAACACGCGTTTTAATCAAAATTCCTTATGAAAATTTGGAAATAAATGATTAAATAGTTTATATTTGTTGAGTATGCGTTTT
>DJFP01000041.1:5289-5931 GCA_002432565.1 Flavobacteriales bacterium UBA5869 | reverse complement strand
CAATTAACCAGGCTTTAATGATCAAGAATACTTGATCCATTGATAATTACGCTTTGTAATAAAGTGCAGCTTTCCGCGTTTTAAAGAACATGAGCAAACTAACAATCATTGGCTTACTTCTACTTTCATTTCCGGCGTTTTCCCAGCAGCGTGTCGGTTTGGAACTATTCAGTCACTTGGATGATTTATCTCTTGGGACACATTTCCAGAAGGTAGTAAAAACCAAGTTCATTCTGGGCGGTGGTTTTGTTTGGATCAACAGAAGATTGGGAGAAGCTTTTTCGGAAGAGCAATCTTCATCTCTAAGTACTGCAATCCGAAATATTCCGGCTTCATTTGACCGGAATGGTGAAAAATATGTGGTTCAGGGTTACCGGACAAAGTCCAAAGCTTTCATGCTCACTTTAAATACAGGTTTTTTTCATGAATTTGGTACTGTTCATGGAATCCGGGTGAATGTAAACGGACGGATCGGCGTGGCAGAAAATACCGGAACATATCTCTATTCCGGACAGGTAAACGATACGATTATCCCCGTTAAGTATACCCGGAACCATTTGGTAACAGCTGTTAGCCCGGAAATTTATCATACGCTGCGTCAACGGCAAAAACTGACTTTTTATTACGGCCTGCGTTTTCCTG
>DJFP01000041.1:1924-5250 GCA_002432565.1 Flavobacteriales bacterium UBA5869 | reverse complement strand
CAGGCTTTCGTAAGCATTCTGGATCTCCACAAACTTCTCAGCTGCTATTTTTTGCTGTGATTCCGTTCCGGTAGCGAATCTGTCGGGATGATGGAGTTTTACCAGTTTCCGGTAGGCTTTCTTGATTTCTTCCTGGCTGGCATTTTTCGGAACTCCCAAAATTTCGTGTGCATATTTTTTAGAAGGAGCAGCTGTTTTTTGCGTTTCTTTCTCCTTGCGGTGCTCGCTGTATGCGGCGTAAATAGCAATAATTTTGGTGAGATTATCCGGAGTTAAATCCAAATCGGTATTGATCTTTTTCAGGAAATTGAGTTCGGAGGAATTCATTTTTCCATTGATCAATGCCAAACCTGTCAGGAAATAGATGATCTGTGAGCGGGAACCTTCGTCTTTCAGGTGCATTTTCATCCAATCCGTAATGGTTTCTGTGCGAATAGGGTATTTCAGTGAGAATAGGAGTGAATCGCCAAAGTTGTAAGTTGCTTTCGGAAAATACCGGTTGAAATAGTGGTTGATGAACTGGATTTTCTCTTTGGATTCCTGGTAATTGTACAGCATGAGTTTGGCTCCCAATGCCAAATATGCTTCGAGGTAATTGTCTTCCGTGGGTTTCAGGCTTTGCGGGAAAATCCCCTTTCTCCAGGAGCGTGCATGTCTTGTTTTGTAAACATACAAGGTAATTCCGCCTACAAATGGAATTCCGAATAACAAGATCACCAGCCAATCCGGTAAATCGGCTACAGGTTCAAAGGAGAGGGGAGGAAGTCGCATGGAGCTAATTTATATTTATTTTAATTAAATGAAAGGTTAGAAGTAACATTTTCGATTTAAGAAATGATGGAAGGAAATTTTATCTTTGTCCACCGACCTGATAAATAAACTGATTTCATGAAAAGTATTCGAATTATAACAGGTATAATGCTTGTGCTCTTTGCACTTTTTCTGGTTATGAACTGTATCTATACTTTTCTGGCGATATACAGGCATCTTTATGGACAGTTTAGGCTTTTTTCGCCTGAATTTCGAATGTTTATGAATTTTATCTCCTGGATGAACATTGCTTACCTGTTCGTAAACATCTTTTTATATGTCGGCTTGTGTTTGTTTTTACTTTTTTGCAACCGTTTCATAAAGAAAAACCGTTTGGGAAAAGGGTATCATTTTATGATTGTTGTAATCGGATTTTTACCAATTGTCAATTGGTTTTTACCTTATATCATTTGGCTGAAACTCAATAAAAATAGTCATGATCATTTTAGAAGTAATTCTAAAACTTCCTCGCTGAAAATCATTTTTAGCTGGATCTTTTCTATTGGCAGCGCTCTCTTTTTCCTGGTAAGTACTTTTTTAATTACCTGGTATTCTTCTTCTCCGGAAATGGTCACCACTTTTGAAGCCAACAGGAATCTGGCTTTTCTCGTTTCTTTCAGTTTGTTGATCGGTTTTTCGGTTGCAGCATTTTCCTATTATTGGAGTTTTTTAAAACAAGTGAGAAGATCAGATTCTTTGATGAACGGTTTACCGCAAAGTCAATTGTTGGATGAGTGATTTTTTTAACACTTTGATTATCAGTGTTTTTTAATTTCATTACCTTTTTTTACACTTCTTTTAAAATCTTTTCACTCCCGTGTCACTTTTCCGGAACTCGTTACACTAACTTTATCAAGAGACCAATTTAGCAAGATGACGGCCACGAAGAAAAAGCGTTTTATGGAGCTTTACGAACCGATACATGTGCGGTTTGAAAAGTTTTGTAAAGCAAGAGCGTACGGGAATTTCAATTTCAAGGATTTGATGCATGATGCGTTGGTGGTCGCGTATGAACGTTTCGATACTTTGAAGCACGAAGAAGCATTTTTGCATTTTCTGTTTGGAATTACCATCCGCTTATTGGCGAATGAAAACCGCAAAATCAGTACGGAACGTTTCTCCGATCATTCACAAGTCTACAATTATTCGGTAGAAAGTGACCGGACGGAGAGATTACTGGAAATCAATTCCCTGTACGAAGCGATTTCTCAACTACCGGACCTGCAAAAAGAAAGCATCATTCTGTTTGAGATTTCCGGATTTTCAATTAAGGAAATTGCAGCGCTGCAGCAGTCTTCGGAAGATGCCGTAAAACAACGATTGGTCAGAAGCAGAAAAAAATTGGTTGAATTGATGACCGAAAAAAAAGAAGTAGCATTAAATAATTTGAGTTATGACAGAAGATAAACTTTCAGGTTTGTTTGATGAGATTCGGAATGAATCGGCTCAAACTTCTATTTCGGAGGTGGATCAGTGGATTGATACCGCGGTAGCTGCCGGTGCAACAGTTGGACTCTTAGCAACATTGAAATTAATACTCATTAAAAAACCTTTGATTATGTGGACAACATTATTAACTGTAACAGGTGGTGCTTCACTGGGTGCAGTACTGATTTTCAGCAAGCCGGAAGTAAAAGAGAAACCGGTAAAGAAAGAAATTGTTTCTTATACTACAGCTCCGGCCAGGGATTTGAAAGAAGAGAAAATAGTGGAACCGGTAGAAATGGAGTCTCCCAAGCTGGACGAACCCATTGGAGAAACGAATTCCGAAACACCCGATTTGCCCGAAGATATGGGAGCTCCTGTTCCTGTAAAATACCCTAGATACGATACCCGGTACGAGATCCCGGCATACAGAAAACCGCAAACAACGGAATCATTTACAAAAGTTCATGTTTCTGGCGCCTTGTATGTAGAATTATCCCAGGGAAAAACCTGCAGCATACTCGTTGAACCGGAAAGTGCGAAGGACCTGGTGCAGATCGAAATTCAGGATGGAACTCTTTACCTCAAAAATGCTCCGAATAAAAAAGACCGCAGGGAAAAAATGGTCATCAAAGTATCCGTGGAAGATCTGAAAGAACTACACATGAGCGGAGCTACAGCTTTAATGACCATGCACCAGTTCGGATTGGGAACTTTGTCCCTGGAAATGGACGGAGCGAGTAACGCCAATTTGAACCTGAAAGCAACGAAACTAAAAGGAGAATTTTCAGGAGCGAGTAATGTAACCATTGAAGGAACTTGTGAAAATGCAGATTTGGATATTTCGGGAGCTGCTCAGGTTAATTTGACAGACCTGCCGGTTAAACATGCAAAAGTCGTTAACAGCGGCGCAGGGCATGCGGAAATTTCGATATCAGAAACTCTGAAAGCTGATGGCTCAGGGGCAAGTGAAACTTACTACAAAGTAGCTTCGGGTTCCAATTCAATCAGTGTAGATGTAAACAGCAGCGGAAGCGCTGTTATCAAAGACGTGAAAAAATAAGAGTCCGCCGCGGTGGATGAAGACGCAG
>DJFP01000041.1:0-1796 GCA_002432565.1 Flavobacteriales bacterium UBA5869 | reverse complement strand
AGCAAAGGCGCAGCGAAGTCGAAGTTACCTTTGTTTGAGAGCGCACCGAAATTTAATGCTCCAAACTTGCCAAATAGCGCTCCGCATCCAAAGCAGCCATACAGCCCGTTCCCGCAGCGGTGATTGCCTGACGGTATGTTTTGTCAGCAGCATCTCCGGCAACGAATACTCCCGGAACATTTGTTAAGGAAGTTCCCGGTTTTTCGTATTTGATATATCCCGTTTCATCCAGGTTGATCCAATCCTTGAAAACATCGGTGTTTGGTTTATGTCCGATTGCTACGAAGAAACCTGTAGCCGGAATTTCTTTTTCTTCTCCTGAAACGTTGTTTTTTACTTTTACTGCCGTAACTCCATTTCCGTCACCCAATACTTCAACGGTTTCCGTATTGTGAAGGATCTCAATATTCGGTGTATTGCGAACGCGGTCTGCCATGATTTTGGAAGCGCGGAATTTATCCGTACGAACCAACATGGTTACTTTCTTGCATAATTTAGAAAGATAATGTGCTTCTTCACAAGCAGAATCTCCCGCTCCAACGATAACAGTTTCCTGTCCGCGGTAGAAGAACCCGTCACAAACAGCACATGCGGAAACACCGCCGCCGATTGAAAGGTAATGCTGCTCGGAAGGCAATCCTAAGTATTTTGCAGCTGCTCCGGTAGAGATAATAACTGTGTCAGCATGAATTTCATGTCCGTCTTCTGTCCAGCACTTATGAACCGGGCCTGAAAAATCTACTTTTGTAATAAAACCAAAACGTACATCTGTTTCAAAACGCTTAGCCTGAGCTTCCAGTTGGACCATCATTTCAGGACCTGAAATTCCATCAGGATATCCCGGGAAGTTCTCCACTTCGTTGGTTGTCGTTAATTGTCCGCCCGGTTGCATTCCCTGGTACATTACAGGTTTCATTTCTGCTCTGGCAGCGTAGATTGCAGCAGTATATCCGGCAGGACCTGAACCGATGATCAGGCATTTTATTCTTTCAGCGCTCATGTTTTGTTTTATGTTTAATTTATGTTTGATCCGTTATGGCGGATAATTTGTCAAAGCAGTGCTTCTTTTTGATCTATAAAATTAGAATTTTCTTTCCTTCCGGTAACACCTGGGGAAGCAAGCAGATTTAATAGGAATCCAAGTTTATTTTTTACAGTAATAAATAAAAGCAGGAGGGAAGTTGGCAGGAGTAAATGCAATTTCCATATGCTTAAAGAACTGCTTGATGTTTTTCCTGGCGTTCAGGGAATATTGGAACTGGATATACAGCGAATTTGCATGCATCACACGATGGCTTTCTTTGAGTATCCGGTTCTTCAAATCACTTGGGAAGTTGGCAAGCGGAAGTGATGAAACAACTGCATCTGCCTGCGAATAACCATTTTTTTCGAGGTACTCACCAATTTTTTCAGCAGAGTCGTGGATCAGGATCACACGCGGGTCTTTGAACTCTTTCTTCAATTGGTTCATGAAACTGTCATTCAGTTCAAATACCAGTAAAATGCCGTCAGGGCTCAGTTTTTGTAAAATTTTCCGGGTGAAAACACCGGTTCCGGGACCTAGTTCCACAATAACTTTAGCAGTTGAGAAATCAATTTTCTGCAACATTTTTTTTGCTAAATACTTGGAGCTTGGAGCCATTGCTCCAACCATTTTACGTTCTTTCCAGAAATTACGTATAAACGAACGCTTATCAGACATTTTCTCTTGTTTCTTTCAGTGCGAATTTACCATTATTGATAATTCCATATACAAATCCGCTCAATTCTTTATTCAATGCAGGTGTGTTGGTGCA
>DJFP01000073.1:5224-5801 GCA_002432565.1 Flavobacteriales bacterium UBA5869 | reverse complement strand
TCTCCCGGAGCCAGTGTGGTCTGAGCTTGTGATCTGTTTTGTATCCCAAAGAGGAGACAAAACAAGAGCATGAGCCCGATGTTCATTTTGTTTGCTTGCTTGTTCATAAGAATATAATTTAGATTAAAGCTAAGGGCCAAAGGTAGAATAAATAAATTTAGTTCAAACGACTACCCGGCACTATTCCGAATTCAAATAGTTTGTTTCCTTCGAAGTACCCTTCGTCGGAATGTATGATTGTGATGTGAAGTTTTCGATTGTCTATACAATGTACCAGAAGTGTATTGTCATCTCCTTTGGAAATTGTTCCGGGAGATGAGGTTTCACTGGTTTCCCCTGCATCCGAAACTGCCAGAATGCGGAAGTTCCAATGACCATAACCGGTATATGCTCCTTTATTCCATGGGTTGCAGGCACGGGTCAGCGCGTCGATAGAACTACTGTCCATCGTCTGCCAATTGATTTTTACATCATTGAGCCCGGGACGTTTGTAATAGGCCGCATCTTGTTCCGATTGCTGCTGACCCTCAAGTACCGGAGATTGACGCAAAAGATGAATTAATTGCAGGGACATCTG
>DJFP01000073.1:4135-5207 GCA_002432565.1 Flavobacteriales bacterium UBA5869 | reverse complement strand
ACAATGTGAATGGTTATCCCCGTTTCACTGCATTTTCTGCGAATACTCTCAAAAATGGGGTCAACACCTCTCATTTGAGGAAGAAGGCCATAGTGAAAGTTTAAAAAGCTATTTGGAGAAGCCGCTAATAATTGTGCGGGAATCTTCCACGGAAAAGTCATCAAAAAAACATGGGATACTTTTGTGGTTTCAAGCCAGTTTAAAGTATCTTCCTCCAATGTTTTTCGTGCCAGTTTCCGAATTGAAACTGTACTTTTCTCGAAGAAATAGCTGCATTCCTGCTCCAGTTCATAATTGGTTTCGGGAATACCGATACCTTCCAAAACTCCATTTTGTGCCATGGTTTGGAGAGCTGGAATAGCCATTCTGTTATTGCAAAACACGATTACTTTATTCATGATTCCAGGCAAGGGTATGCATTGTGCCAACTATTGGTAGTTTGATCACCATACGTTTTTATTTCCTTCAGTAACTGTTCTCTTTCCTCATTGGCGGATGAAATCTCTGAAATGACCTCAAGCTTACAGAAACCATTTTCGGACTCTGTAACCTCGCACTGATAAACAGGAGATTCAAGGTAATGTGTATCCGGATTCATCCGAACATGACCGCGCGGAGAGTTGAATTCACAAGAAGACCAGCTATCGATTACGGATTCAACCGGACCTGAAATCACAGAGGACAACAATATTCCGGCTTCCCATGCTATCACCGAAAACACATTTGCTTTTCCTGGTTTGCTGAGTACTTGTTTAAATTCTTCATTTTCGGGATTTTCCAGTGATCTTGCCCAGGAAGAAACTGCTGTGATTTTCTGTCCCGGATATGGGATTTTGTCAAGCCAGACTTCTTCGATCATAAAAGGAGAACCGAAGACAGCAGCTTTGCCGTCAGGATTTATTTCTCCGAGAGATCCGTAAAAATCCATGGCCATATCTCCGCAAAAAGCAGCAAGGATTCCCTGGCCTTCGCGAAGAGCAATCTGTTCTTTTATAGGTTCGACAGTAAATTCAGACCGTTTTAATGCTGTAACATGGTTGAAGGATATTTGCCCGCCGTAGTTTTCCAGCGC
>DJFP01000073.1:0-4130 GCA_002432565.1 Flavobacteriales bacterium UBA5869 | reverse complement strand
ATGTTGTGGGTAAATCCTGATTTCACAGCAATACTGGCAGTTTCCCGGCAACAAAGCATGCCTTCCATAGATATGAAAAAGGCATTGGAAAGTTTGTTTTGCGGGAGGAAATGCATTCCGCTATCCAGTACCAGCAATATTTTATCGCTGGCTGCAAACAGTCCGTGGACATATTCCGCCGTTGACGGGTTGATGTATGCAACAACAATGTCCGTACCATTCATAAGAGCTTGTTCACAACTGGCAAAAACATCCTGTTCACGTGCAGCAACGCCGATATTATTAATAGTTAAGCGGGGGTCTTCGACTCCCGCTTTTTTTAAACTTTCCTTTATTCCGTCAACAATATCAAAACCCATGGTCGGATANNAAGCAGATGATTATGTTCATCCCTAAATAAGGCTGTTCAATATTTAAAGGACTGCTGGCTCCTGCTGTTCCTACAACTACGGCACCTCCAATTGGAGCAAGAAATGAATCTGCCGTTGCACCGGTTTTGTAAAGACCATTGATGGATGCAAGTAAGGATCCGCTAGGATCACCTGATGAGCCTGATTCTGAATATGTAGGAACACTTATTGTACTTGATCCCGGGTGATTGTGAGCTGGAAGCTGAATTTGGGTTAAAGTCACATTTGGTGTTCCTGCAGTTTCTCCTAATTGAATAGAGTTTAGTCCGGGGCCCTGACCGGTCCCGACAGGAGTTCTTCCTGCAAAATTGGGCAAAGCGAAAGTCGTTTGTCCATTTCCTCCGTATGTGGTTCCTAACAGACTGAATAGAGCTGTGTTTTGTGCAATTGGTAATAGTTGTCCTTGGCAATAAGCCCATGTTTTCGGGCTGAAATTTCCTGCAAAGAAGCGTATTTCTGACATTGTACCTTCCATTTTATTTCAGTTTTTCAATGTTAATAAATTAGTTTCTGGAAGGGAAAATACCCTCCATGCAAATAATGTAGTTGAGTGCTAAATACGGCTGCATAACCGAGAACGGAATACCCTGACCAACCGGCTGCAGTGTTACAGGCGATGTAAATGCGTTTAAGGAACTGTCAGTTGGCTGGTTCGTATATGCATTCGTTAAACTTGAAAGTATTGCGCCGTTTGGATCTCCTCCACCTGTTTCCGAGTAGGCAGGTATCCGAATGCTGATAGTAGTGGCATGCGTGTGCATTGGCATCGTTTGGTTCGTCAATGTTGCATTCTCATGGCCGCCTGTCTGCCCAAGTTCGTAAACAGGAAGCCCCGGACCGTTACCTGTTCCTACAGGAATTCTTCCACGGAAGTCCGGTAAAGCAAATGTTGATTGCCCGTCACCACCGTATGTAGTCCCGATAATTGAAAATAAAGCAGTGTATACTGCGATGCTTTGCAAGGAACCATCGCAAAAGTTCCATGCTCCCGGAGAAAAATTTCCTCCAAACATTCGGATTTCTCCTATATAACCTTCCATAATTTTATTCTTTTTTAGTGAGTGAAATTGATGAGTAACTTTTGATTAGTTTCGATAAGGAAATACCCCGTACATGCAGATAATGTAATTCATTCCCGTATAAGCTTTTGTCAAAGACAGGGGTTGTCCCATTCCGCTTACACCATCGGTAATAGTTGCGCTGAATGGGGCTAAATGTGAATCTGATCCTGCAGAAGCTGGGGCAAACATTCCGTTCAAAGCAGACAGGTGGTTCCCATTGGGATCAGCCAGTGTACCTCCTTCGCTTAAAGCGGGAATAACCACATTTGCAACACCTGTGTGTGTGTGCGGAGGTAAGTTATTCGAATTAAGTGTAGTTGTATTGGTACCTGCTCGTTGTCCTAAAGAATAAACGGTCCCTGTTACGGCATTTCCGGCACCTAATGCAATCCTGCCACGAAGATCAGGCAGCGCGAATGTTGTTGTTCCGTCACCACCATAAGTCGTGCCCAAAATAGAAAACAGAGCAGTATTAGATCTAATAGCGATGATAGACCCATCACAATACCACCATGATTTCGGGGCAAACGTAGCGGCAAACATGCGAATTTCGCCAATTGTTCCTTCCATAAGTTAATTGTTTTAGTTTATATTGATTTTTAGTAAATACTGATTAATCACTATAAAACAGATAATCAACAAAGCAGAGGGAGGCTCGGAAACCTTGAAATAATTCGTTTTTTGCAGAGAATAGTTCATAGTGAAGTTGTGTAAAATCGAATCGGATCGAAACAGACTGGCTGAACGAATTTCCGATGGTAAATATTAAATTCCTTGTTTAAAAGGGGGTATTAAAGAAAATCCTGGCATTGTTGGAAAGTGGTATTTTCATCAGTGAAAGTTTATTTTATGGTTTCAGACAAATATAATGTTTAAAAAGATATAACCTAATAATTAAGTCGAAACAAATTTAGGAATCATCTTGTAACAGAAATCATTCAAATTGAATAACAAGGGGAAACCCTTAAGGTTTGTGAGCTTGTATAGTCTGCTGTTTGGACGTGTGAAACACGAAATATTACGGCCGATTTGATAAGTGCCGAAACGTTAATTTAGCCGAAAGAAATTTTATTTCGCCGATTTACTGATTTTAAACCGTACCTTCGTTTAAATATTTAATAATAAGTTTAATGAACAAAGGAACAGTAAAGTTCTTCAATGAAACTAAAGGATTTGGTTTTATTAAGGAAGACGACTCCGCAAAAGACCATTTCGTACACGTTTCAGGATTAGTAGATGAGATTCGTGAAGGGGATTTAGTAGAATTTGAATTAGAAGAAGGTAGAAGAGGAGTGAACGCAGTAAATGTTCGCGTAATCCAATAATTGATTTTAATAAATGAACCAAAGAGTTTGTTTGTCGTTTGACGAATAAACTCTTTTTTATTTTATCAGTGTAAATTTTAAAAAGTTAAATGGCAAGATCACAAGAAAGTTTTAATAAAAAAGAGATCCAGAACAAAAAGGATAAAAAGCGTAAAGAGAAAGAAAAGAAAATGCTTGAGCGCAAAGAGAACGGGAAAGCAAGTTTTGAAGATATGATCGTATATATTGACGAGAATGGAAATCAAACAACAACTCCTCCGGACCTTACGAAGCGTGTTGAATTCAATGCCGAAGATATCGTGATTGGTATTCCGAAAAAGGAGGAGTCTGAGCCGGAAGATAAAGTGCGTAAAGGTGTGGTGACTTTTTACAACGAGTCGAAGGGATATGGATTTATCAAGGACAGCGTTTCGGGAGACAGCGTGTTTGTTCACGTAAACCAATTATCAGAAACGATTACGGAAGGTAACCGGGTAAGTTTTGAGGTTGAAAAAGGACAGCGCGGACCGACTGCGGTAAGGGTTAAGAAAGATTAATACAAAGATCTGAAAGGTTCAAATAGTTCAATAGTTCAAAAATAAAGTTGGACGGTTGAACTTTTTGAACAAAAAAGGCTCCCTTTCGGAAGCCTTTCAATTATTTATCAATGGAACCGGTAACCCGCTTCATGAATTCATTCAGTGCATCTTTCTGAGATTTTCCTGCTTTGATTTGTTTGTGAACTTCGATTGCCCCGGAGAAATTGGAAAGCAATTCTCCAATAACATCCAGTTCTTCGTCTTTCAATCCCGGTGCATCGATCAAATGCTCCAAAGTTTCGATTGTTTCGTTCACGTAGTCTTCATCGTTCTCTTCGATGAAAGCCACCATGTGTTTAATTACCGGCAACCGCATCTTTGATCTCCTGAATGATTTCCACTTTATTTCCCTGAGCTTGTTTTACCAATTCTCCGTTCACAAAGCCTGCGAAAGTCGGCAGGTTCGAAACATCTGCAAATTTGCGTGAGTTCGGTAATTTCTCTGCATCCACATAATAGAACTCTATTCCGGGATTTTCTTCAGCCATTCGCTTGAATTTCGGCTTCGTGATCTTACAGTTACCACACCAGGATGCTCCGTATTGAACCATCACTTTTGGATTGGTACTCAATAACTGCTCTAAATTGTCTTCCGTTAACTCTGTAAACATCACTTCTTAGTTTTTGCTTAAATATTCTGCTGTACTTGCAAGGCTCGCTTTCATAGCATCTTTTCCTTCTTCCCAGTTTGCAGGACAAACTTCACCGTGATTTTGCACGTGTGTGTATGCATCTACCAAACGGATATACTCTTGT
>DJFP01000025.1 GCA_002432565.1 Flavobacteriales bacterium UBA5869 | reverse complement strand
AAACGGGAAGAGACCAAACAGCGCAGATTGCAGCAAACCATCGAAAATCTGCAGGAAGGAAAGTCAAAAGACTGGAAATACATGCGTTAACCGATTTTCGCCCACCATTGACCGATTTTGACTATTCAACTCCTGATTAGTCTTATACCTTTGCCTTATAAATCTTTCAGATTATGGAAACAGATAATATCCGCACGGAAATTGAACACGAAATCTTAAAAGCACAAAAAGGACATCGTCGCGGAAAAATAGCAGGTGGATTAGCCATCGTTTTCTTTGGGGTAGTCTACCTCTTGAAACAGCTGGGCTACCACATTCCCGAATATTTACTCAGCTGGCAGATGATTCTTATTGCCATTGGGACAGTTGTATTGATCAAACACAAATTCAGCAAATTCCACGGTTACCTGATGATTATTATCGGTAAAATCTTTCTCCTTGCAGAATGGTATCCGAAATTGATTAATGTAAAGATCATTCTGCCTGTCGCTATCATTATTGTAGGTTTGGCAATTGTTTTTTTATCCAACAAAAAATTCGGAAGACGCCACCGCAGAAAGCAACGCTTTACCCGTGAAAATTGGAAACAGATCCACGAAGCCCAACAACGCGGTTTCAGCTATTACAAATACAACGAAGACGATTTCATTGACAGTGTAAGCTTCTTTGGTGGGATTACCAAAACAATCGTCAGTAAAACATTTAAAGGTGCGGACATCGTTTCGTTCTTCGGAGGAACAGACATTAACCTGATGCAGGCAGATTTCCAGGGACGGATTGTTATTGATGTGACCAATATTTTCGGAGGAACAACCCTTACTATTCCGAACAATTGGGAAGTTATTTCCGAAGTTGCCAGCATTTTCGGTGCATTTGAAGATAAGCGCCCTCAATATCAAAGAGAAGCCGGCGAAGAAAGCAAGGTCATTATTTTGAGAGGAACCTGCATGTTCGGAGGAATTGAAGTGAACAGTTTTAATAAATAAGAAAGCATGTTTTTAAAGACAAGTACAAAAGTGCAATTGCTTTTCATCGTTTGGACGGTGATTGCCAGTCTTGTCTTTTTTTTTGTGCTCCTTGTCAATCACTATCCTTTTGACATTGTTTGGAAAGACACGCTTTTCTCGGGCTTACTGATCTCCATAATTTCACAGATCATTTATTTCATCCAGACGTATTATCACGCGAAAAGACCAGTAAATTTTTCCAATTTCGGGTTGGTTTTAGTTCTAACAGCATTTTACCAACTCATAATAAACAGCGCATTCAGACTGGTCTTGGGTGAAGAACGCTGGCGGGAATACATCCTTCCTTTTGAAGGAGCACGGGCATTTATTGTCTTCTTTATTTTAATCTCAGTAAGCTTATACTGGTGGATCAATAAAAACCAGCAGATCCAATCACAAGTGCATCAGCAGCTCATTGAGCAGGAACGCGCATTGACAAAGGCTGAATTGGATAACATCCATCAGCAATTACAGCCGCATTTCCTTTTCAACAGTTTGAATTCAATCGGTGCATTAACGGAAATCAACCCGAAAGAAGCAAACCGGATGATCATATTATTGAGTGACTTTTTACGCGGAACTCTGCGAAAAGACATTCAAACCCTAATTCCCATTGCAGAAGAAATTGAACAAGTGAAACGCTACCTGGAAATCGAAAAGATCCGGTTCGGACATCGCTTGAAAACCGAGTTCGACATCGATGAAGGCTGTATGAAAACACCGGTACCTCCCCTGTTGCTGCAACCGGTTATCGAAAATGCAATCAAATTCGGACTATACGGCTCCATGGATGAAGTAACCATTTATGTAGGAGTAAAACAACAGGAAAACGGTTTGATGATCGAAGTCCGGAATCCGTTCGATGTTGATTTTACACAATACAAAACCGGAAAAGGTTTCGGTCTCACAAGTATCAAACGCCGGTTAATGCTGTTATTCAATCAATACGACCTCCTGACAACCGAGAAGCGAGACAAACTATTCATTACTAAAATTTTGATCCCGAAATGATTAAGGCATTTATTGTAGACGATGAACCTCTGGCAAGAGAAGTTGTCAAAAAACACTTACAGAAATACACGGATATTGTCCTGGTCGGAGAAGCAAATGACGGATTTGAAGCATTGAAGCTGATTCCCGAAGTTAAACCGGACCTATTATTCCTGGACATTCAAATGCCGAAAATCAATGGTTTTGAATTATTGGAGTTGTTATCAGAAAATCCGTCTGTAATCTTTACTACGGCATTCGATGAGTTCGCTTTGAAAGCATTCGAGGTGAATGCACTGGATTACTTATTGAAGCCTTTTTCTGAAGAACGTTTCGATACTGCAGTGAGCAAAAAACGGAATTCCGAATTACAGCACGAAACCAAAAAGGATATCCCGCTTCAGATCATCCACGAACAGAACCGGATAGTTGTAAAAGACGGAACCGAAATCAAGATCATCCCNNTGAAGAAACAGACCATGAACCATTTCGAACAGGTGCTTCCGAAAGATCAGTTCATCCGGATCCATCGTTCCTATATCTTAAATGTAAACCAGTTGACCAAGATTGAATCATACGAAAAAAACAGTTACGTAGCCATTTTGAAGAGTGGTACCAGCATTCCGATTTCCCGTTCCTCATACAGTGATTTAAAAGCACGATTAGGATTGTAACCATCAATCTACAGATAAAAAACGTAGGGGCGTAAAATTTTACGCTCCTACGTTTTTTTCTATAACCTGAACTGATTTTGACTAAAAAATAATCAAATAAATATCAGTGCAAACCCTTTTATTTACGGAACATTTTTAAAAAAAGATTATTTTTTAATCAAAAAAGTTGCGGAAAAATTTGGCAGAACGAAATAGATTTCTTATCTTTGTAAGGTAGCAAATCAATAAGAGAATTGCTGCGGGAAATAACCTTAATTATTAACCATTATAAATCGAATCGTGAAACGAATTATTATCCTTTCCGTTGGTACGGCAACGCCTCATGTTATCAAAGCTCTTTCTGAAGCCTTTGACATCAATCAGGACCTTCTGTTTAAAATTCTTTACAATGCGCCCGCCGTCTTTTTGGACAATGCAGAAGAAGAATTAGCAAAGAAAGCATTTCTCATCTTAACCGAACTTGGGCTGGAAGTTTTGGTTCAGAACACTGATGAAACAGCTCCTCTTCCTACAGAAGCGCTTGATGTTTCCGTATACATCAAAGATCCGGTGAAGCTAAGCACCGTCAACAAGCAATTGTCTGAATTTCTTGGCTGCAATGAAAGTGAATCCCTTCAACTTTTGCTGAATGAACCAAGCGTGGTACTAGGCGGGGTTTCTATGGCAACCGCAGAAAGTCTGCAAAAAAGAATCGATGCAGAAGTCATCGCCAGCAATCCAAAGCTGGATTTATACACCATAGAATTTACTGCAAGCGCCGAAGCCGACCGCCAAAAACTGATCAACCTAATCAGAAGTCAGGAAATTGCTATCCCGGGTGGAGAAACCAGATGGGTACGCAATTTAACCTACGAACAACTCAATCAGTTCTTAACCCGCTATCGTTCCCAGCATGAGATGAAAATCTACAACCAAAGTTATTCCAGGTTCAGGATCCTCCTGGAAGACTTTAACGTTGAGAGTGCTGCTCAAACAGATTTCCTGGTCAACGAAATCGGGATGCCGCAGGAAGCACTCGCAGAGATTCACGCAAACCTTCCTCTTTTATTGGATGAATCCGTAAATCATGGAGAACTCGAGCAAAAACTTGCCTTGTACAAACAAGTTGGGCTGCGCTGTTCCGATGAACAAATTCCATTCGGAAAGTATTCCCTTGCTGTGAGTAACATTACAGATTCCGAAAAGTTTCGTGAAATCCTGGATAAATTCTTCAAGGATGTCACCTACGACCAAAGCTCCGGAACCTGGAAAACACCACTTCCGCTCGCAAGTATCCTGAGCAGGCTTCTCGAAAAGCAATTGGAAATTCTTGGATGTGAAATTGAATACGAATACTAAGACCAATGAAAGAAAACACTAACCTCCATCTCCAAATCGCTGAAAACGGAAAAATCCTCGCTTTAAAAGGAGATCACAAAGAAGCATTACGCCACTACAAAGAGGCTATGCGCATGTGCCAGTCAGTCGAAAACTCGGAGCTCTTCCTGCAGCACTACAGTTTGTGTGCAATGGAATCCCTGGAATTGATGGAGGCACACGAAGAAATCATCACTTTTTGTGAGAAAAGCATTGATTTCCTGACACCCAAAAAGGCCGAACATACAGATGAATGGTTCAGGAAAAACCTTGCATCGCTCTGGGAACGGAAAGGAATCCAGTGTATTTACCTGGATGAAAAAACAGAAGCGATTGAAGCTTTCGACGCAGCTCTGAAAGAAGCAAAGGAAATATCTATGCCTCTGGCAAAAGAGTTACTAAACTGGCTTCGAAGAGGTTATGCAATAACTCCGCAAAAAGTACGTGATTTACAAAACAGGCATCACTACTTTACGGTTCGTAAAGAGAATGTCAACGAAAAAATAGCAGTTCAACTGCCGGAAATGATCAATCCGTTCTAAACCCCGTTTTATACGAGATACAGGCAGCCTTATTTGTGCGCACAAATAACTGTCCGCCTGAAACCCATCATTAAGATGACCCGGGCACACCGGTTACGCCCCTACTACTCCTCGGACGTTGCCTGTATTTCGTACAAAACATTAAAAACAATTAATTTATGAGTGATTTAACCAAATTCAGTGAAGGAGCTTCCATTCTGCAGCAGGTCGATGTCAGTGACATCTTCAAAAACCTGGCCCTCGGAATTGCTGAAGCTCAACAGAAACTAGATGACAATTCGATAGCACAGGCTATTAAATTGGCTGAAACCCAGATCAACGGTGTTTCCTTGTTGGAATTAGGGTTCGCTCCGGTATTCTATGCATTCCAATATGCAGACATCAGCGCCAGCATCAACTTAAAAATGGCCCTGAAAGAAGCGTTGGAATTCGGATTCGGATTGGATCTCCAAATAGCAAAAAACAAAGGATATTCCGAAGATACACACAACTTTTTGAGTGAAGACAGCTACTCTGAAACAACCGAGGAATACAAAGCTTCCAGACAAATGAATTTCCGGGCCAATGAAAAAAACTCGGTTAAGATTAACAATAAATTTGTGAAGCAAAGTGAAGCCCTTGAAGCAAAAAGTCGGATTGAAAAGTTCAAGCACGACATTATTACTCAAGCTTCGGTAGAACAAGTTTACGAAGATATCCAATCCAAAAAACTGACCAATAATAACAGTCGTGGAGTGGATATCTGGATCGACAACGGTTTCATCCGTTTGGAAGAAAGTTTGCACTACAAAAAAGATGCTGTCGGAATTCTTAAAATCGGTAGTTATTCATCGCCTACTGCAATTGATGTAAACGGAACAGATCCGGATGGGAGTTTTACTATTGCCACAGACTTGATTACAACATTGGATGCCGCTGACGTAGCAACTGTTTTAGGCTCAGGCCAGCTATACGGAGTAAGCAAAGATGGAAAAGTGTATCAATTCGTTAGCAGTGCCTGGACACCGATTCTAAGCACCATTTACTTCCCTTACAACAGTGACGAAGTTACCATGACCAAGGATCTGAAAACAGGACCAAACGACAATTCAGTTGCCGGATACCCTCCGGGTGTTGTAGCAAACAAAAACCATTCAGACCATGGTCTTGTGCACAAAGTGCTGCGTTTGATCCATAACTATGATCCGGAATCAACGATCACCATTACAGGGATGACAGATCCGAAAGGAGGAAATAATCCGAAAAACCAAAGTTTGGCAAAAAGACGTGCTGAAAATCTGAAGTCTTACATTTTCGGATCAACTGCTCCTGTCAACGTAAAGATCGATTCGGTTACCAATGACCCGGGGAACAGTAACCTGGAACAGCGTTATGCCGCAATTGAGTTGGATAGCGATTATCTGATTTTCATTGACGGAAATGTAACTGAAGATGCTACTCCTGTCAAATCGTCTACCGGTCCGAACAAGTTTGTTTATGCGGATGTAAAAACGACGGAGAATCCTTTCTACAAACTGGATGCAAAATACGGAACCGCAGTACTTTTCTACAATGAAGATGAAGCTTTCAGTGAGGTTGTGGAACACGTTTCCTCAAAAATTGAAAGCCATTCTTACGAATTTAAAGATGGACAACATTACTTCCTGGAAGATGAATCAATCGTCAAATTCACATTGCTTACAAACCTGACAGAAGAAATCTCCATTGAGCATGATGATGAAAACAGCAGTTCGGGCACTGAGGTATCCAACAGCTTCCTGACATCAAAAACGAAGAATGAAAAGTCGGTTTTGAATGATTTGGTAAGCAACAGATCCCAGGATAGCTCTTTCGCTTTAGGTGCAAGTGTGGATTTCAGAATGTCGCGCCAGTTTGAAATGTCTATGGAAGGGAATGCCGCTATGTCTGCCAGACTGGTTGCAGTTCCGGCTCCTCAGGACTTTGTCGGATTCCTTCGAACTGTCTATGTGAGCGGAGAATAGTATTAACCTATTAAAACTCCCGACACATGGCAGCAATTGAAACAATCACAAGCACGCTAACGAATTCCCCGCTTTCGTCTATGATCGAAAACATGGGGCTTTCGGTAGCAACAGCGCAGGCAGCATTGGACACCAATTCCATCAACATGCTGAAACAACTCGCTTCCAGCACCGTGGAAATCGGAGAAAATCAGGTCAGTCTGCTGAACTTAGGTTTTGTACCCAGTTTCTACGCTTTCACGGAAGCAAGTTTTGAAGCAAAAATGGATTTTGCAATGTCGGAATCAACTGCTTTCGATGTAAATGGAGTGGTTTCAGTGGAAACAAAAGTGGTCTCAACGACCGTGAGTGCAGGCTACGCACGTAAATTCGATCAATCCGCTTCGGCTTCTTCGAGTATTGCAGCCCGCATGGTTTCACTGCCTCCACCCGAAAATTTAGTTACACTTCTGAAAAACTTAAGTACAGAAGGAAACACAACAACGTAATCATTAATCACAAAAACAACAAAGTATGTTTAACAACAAACCACGCATTGGTCAGGAACTTCTTGACGTGCCTATGGGCGACATGATTCGCCAAATGGCTTTTGCAATCGCAGAAGCACAAATCGTTCTGGATCAGAACTCTATCGATGTAGCCGAAATGATGGGCGGTTTAACAACCGTTACGGATGAAG
>DJFP01000283.1 GCA_002432565.1 Flavobacteriales bacterium UBA5869 | reverse complement strand
GAGGGGGACTGAGGGGGAGGATAAATAGTAATTAGCAAGCAAGAGTAATAATGTTCTGTAAAAAATGCACCAACGACATATCTGAATTGGATTTTTCAGAAGAAGGATTCTCGAAAAGAGCATAAAAGCTTGCATGGTGCGCTGTGTAAAGGTATAACCGAAAGAATGAACGCTTGCGCTGTAGCNNATGCGGTCAGCGAAGGAGCAAAGAACGCGAAGAGATATTCCGGGCTTTGCGACCTTTGCCTCTTTGCAGTGAAAAAAAGTAGCACGTAAAATCTTTACGGATTGACAATGGAATATTTGTCAAAACGAAAGTCATGCTTACAATTGATGAAAAGATCACGATATTAAAAAACTGCCTGGAAGATATTGGCTCTTCATACGCCGACAGCTTTAAAACAGACATGCTCATTTATTTCCAGGATTTTGATCCGGTAGATCCCAAGCTGAATTTTTTGCAAGAACTGGAATTTGAATCTGAGATCACAGGCTGGGTAAACCGGATGACTTCACTGATGGTGATGAAGTTGGAGGAGGAAGAGGAGACGATTGGGGATTTTTTAGATTGGGTGAATAGGTAAAGTTTTAGTGATGAGCGAATACTCTATTTTAAGAATACCCACGATTTGGGATTTTCCGATTGATTTTACCGGAATGAGAAGTGTTACCTATAACTGTCCTCGCTGTGACCTGGAAATTGAAATAGATGGAATAGTTGAGAAAGATAGTTACATATCCTGCGAAAATTGTGATCACGAGATTCGATTTGAGGTGGTG
Source organism: Flavobacteriales bacterium UBA5869 (assembly GCA_002432565.1). Classification (GTDB taxonomy): domain Bacteria; phylum Bacteroidota; class Bacteroidia; order Flavobacteriales_D; family Crocinitomicaceae; genus Fluviicola. The sequence continues at coordinate 7,142 of DJFP01000283.1, read as the reverse complement.
AAAGTTTAATCGGTTTATCAAGTTAACTCGTTTTTTTCTTTATTTTTCTGCTATGAAAACAGTTCATGTTTCTGCCGCAGTGATTATTGAAAATCATAGAATCTTATGTGTTCAAAAAGGAAATAGCAATTTAGATTATATTTCTAATAAATGGGAATTCCCTGGAGGAAAAATAGAAGAGGAAGAACAATCAGAGCAAACCGTTATTAGAGAAATTTTCGAGGAGCTTAATTTGAAAATTAAAGTCAAAGAATTTTTGGTTCAAGTTGATTATCAATACCCTGATTTTAGAATTATTATGGATGCGTTTATATGTGATATAATTGGAGGACAGCTTCAGCTCAAGGAACATATAGATTTTAGATGGCTCAAAAAAAAAGAACTTACTAACCTAGATTGGGCAGCAGCTGATGTTCCAATAATTAAAGCACTTCAATCATGACTCAAGGAATTTATGAAGAACTTATTACCCAACTATTAGCGAAAAAAATTAATGGTCTAAACACAAACAATTTCTTTATTAAAACTGTAAAAATAGACAAAGAAGAAGCCACATTATTCCTTACTCGGCATCTTTCAAGAGTAATAAAAAATGCTTTGGGTCAAATTAAGGGTGAAAACCAAGTAGAGCAACAGATTAAAGTAGCTAATGGAATTATTCTATTTCTAAAGGAAAAGCTTAATGATTGCGTGCTAGATGATGATTTAATAAAGAGCGAAGGTGAAATACTAAGAGCAATTTTTTCAAAGGTTGAAACCCAATTTTTTGATTTGAATCTACGCCTAAAAGAAGTGATGCCTTCTAGCAGATTAATTCATAGTGAATTGTTTACAGGAGGTAATGGGACACTATCACTTGAGTCTGAATTAAAACGTGAAATTAAATCTTCTGACAGAATTGATTTATTGGTGTCATTTATAAAATTCAAAGCAGTTCGAATTCTAAAGGACGCATTTATTGATTTTACAAGTAGAGGGGGGAAATTAAGGATTATAACTACAACTTACATGGGTGCTTCTGATGCAAAAGCAATAGAAGAACTGAACAAATTACCAAATACGGAAATAAAAATTTCATATAACAATTCCAATGAACGTTTGCATGCCAAAGCTTATTTGTTCTTCAGGAATTCGGGATTTCATACTGGATACATTGGATCATCTAACTTTTCACGATCAGCATTAACTGATGGACTTGAATGGAATGTCAAAATAACTACACGAGAAATTCCTCATATTATTGACAAATTTCAAAAAACATTCGAATCTTATTGGAACAATAGCGAGTTTGAGTTGTTTGATTCTTCTAAGTTGGTCAAACTAAATGATACTTTAAATCAAAGTAGATTTGGAAAGAATAATAATGAATTCATTAACTTCTTCGATTTAACGCCGTATCACTATCAATCAGAAGTTTTAGAGAAATTGAAAGTTGAACGAACAGTTCATAATTCATTTAAAAACCTCATTGTAGCAGCAACGGGAACTGGAAAAACTATGATTTCTGCCTTTGACTTTAAAAATCATCTATTAAAGTTCCCCAATACAAAACTGTTATTTATTGCCCNNAATAGAAATATTAAAACAAGCCCAAAACACATTTCGTAACGTTTTAAAAAATCAAAATTTTGGTGAGTTAATGGGTGATAAATATATCCCGATTGACAAGAATGTGCTTTTTGCCACCATTCAGACTTTAACTAATCAGGACTTAAACACTTTTTGCGAACCAAAATTTTATGATTTTATTATTCTTGATGAAGTTCACCACTCCAGTGCAAATACTTACCAAAAGATTATACAATATTTTCAACCAAAAGTTCTTTTAGGTTTGACGGCAACTCCTGAAAGAATGGATGGGAAAACGATCTTAGCAGATTTTAATTTTCGAATAGCTGCGGAAATTCGATTGCCGGATGCACTTAATAATAAGTTGCTTTGCCCATTTCAGTACTTTGGAATTTCAGATTCAATTGATTACTCAAAGATATCTTGGAAGAACGGGAAGTATGATACAGTTGAATTAACAAAAGTACTAATTGCAAATGATCTTAGGGTTGGTGAAATCATACAAAATATTGATCGCTATTCAAAAGATATAAATGACATAACCGCTTTAGGTTTTTGCGTTAGTATAGAACACGCAAAGTTTATGCATAGTAAGTTCAAATCAGCTGGACTTAAATNNATCGAGTATTCCTTGTAAATCAGCTAAGAAATAAAGAGATAAATTATCTTTTCGTGGTTGACATATTCAATGAAGGAATTGATATTCCTGAAATAGATACGGTCTTATTCCTGAGACCAACAGAAAGTCTTACTATTTTTCTACAACAACTAGGGAGAGGTTTACGCTTACATGAAAACAAAGATGTGTTAACTGTTCTCGATTTTGTAGGACAGGCAAGAAAAGAATATGATTTTGAAAATAAGTTTAGAGCCCTCATTGGAAAAACGACAACTTCAATTAAGCATGAAATTGAAAGGGATTTTCCAACCCTTCCATTAGGTTGTTCTATTGTTTTAGAAAAGCAGGCCAAAGAGTTCATACTAGAAAATATTCGCCAAGCAACAAGTATGAATAAGCAAAAATTGATTTATCTTCTTCAGATCTATCAAAATCAAACCAACATGCCTTTAGATCTGAAAAACTTTATAAAGGTCTATAATTTAAACTTAAAAGACATTTATAAGAACCATACTTTTCATTCCTTGTTGTCTGAGGCGTTTAAAAAACCAATGGAATTGAAAAATTATGAGTTATATAAATCAATGCTCTCAAAAAAATGGTATGTGACAGAATCGTATCACTACTTTAAATTCTTATTAGCACTGATAGATGTAGACTTTGATTTAAATAAATTAAAAAGGACAGAAGAAAACGATCTTTTAGCATTAATGCTCCACTATGATTTTTATCAAGAGGCCTCTAAAGGTGAAACACTTGAAAAATCAATCAAATCAATAGGTGAAAATCATTCCATGGTAGAAGAAATGAAGCAGTTTTTAGAGGTAAAGATAGATTCGATCAATTTTGAAGAAATACTCTGCACAGATCTCACGTATGATTTCCCATTACGTATTCATGCACGATACACAAGAGAACAAATATTAGTTGCCCTAAGGTTAAGCACTCTATCAAAGCAAAGTTCTAATCGTGAGGGTGTTGCTGAGAATAAAAGGCTAAATATTGAAGCGTTATTTGTTAATCTAAAAAAAACAGAAGAGGATTTCTCTCCAACTACTATGTATGATGATTTTGCAATTAATGATCAATTGTTTCATTGGCAATCTCAAAACAGTACAACACCGATATCTGAAAAAGGTAAGTCGTATATTGATCATGAAAGATTGAATAAATCCATTTTAATGTTTGTAAGGGAAAGTAAGAATGATTCAAATGGATTTACTCAGAGCTATGTATTTATTGGACAAGCTAAATTCGTAACTTATCAGGGGTCTAAGCCGATGTCTATAACGTGGCAACTAAATGAACCCTTACCAAATTATCTTTGGAATGATGCTGCCAAATTACAGATAGGTTAATTTTTAATCTTCAAAAATGAGATTTAAAAACCAGAAATTAACCTTACACCCTTCCCTCAACCACATCCCCCCTTCAATCAATTTACAAACGCCTGTCTTTCAACTGTCGGTAAAAACACTTAGCTTGCACCAAACTACGGTTATGAAAACAAAATCTACCTTGCTAATCGCTTTTTTGTTGGGGATAGCTTTGCACCTAAACGCACAGCAAACACTGACTTGCCAGCATCCGAATACCAATACAGAATCGCTGAAGCGGATCAAATCGCTTTTGGATCATTCGCAGAAATCAACGGATTTGAAGATTATCCCGGTTGTTTTTCACGTAATGCACCAGAATGGGTATGAGAATATCAACGATGCCCAGGTTTACGATGCATTGGAATACCTGAACAGGGATTTTCAGAAGTTGAATGCGGATACTTCGTTTATAACAGCGCCTTTTGATACAATTATCGGAAAGGTGAATTTCGAGTTTCGCCTGGCGACAATTGATCCGGATGGGAATCCGACCAACGGAATTGACCGGATTTTTACGCCGTTGACGAATATAGCAGACGAATCATCGATGATCAACGAATGGGACCACACGAAGTATGTAAATATCTGGATCGTAAAAACCATTGCTTACTCGGGTGTGTCCGGATTTACAACAAATCCGCTGATTAATAATACTCCTTGCCACCAGGGAATCATGATGTTGCATGAGTACACCGGTTCAATCGGAACAGGAAGCCCTTCCAGAGCGCGATCACTGACACATGAAATGGCACATTACTTCGGATTGTTTCATACCTGGGGAAACCAGGATCCGCACCTAACATGTAATTTTTCGGATGGGATCAATGATACGCCGGTTTCAAAGGGAAATACCTCCTGCACGCCAAATATCAACTCGTGCGATGATACCAGTGACGCAGCAAGCTTTGCTTACTGGGGTTTCGATCCGAGGGATAATATTGAAAATTTCATGGAGTTTTCGTTCTGTACGTTTATGTTCACGAACGGACAGGTGCAGCTGATGCGCAATGTAGCTGAAAGCCCGCTTTATGGAAGGGATCAGTTATGGACACCTGCGAATTTAACTGCTACAGGAACGGCAGGTGCAACTCCGCCCGTTTCAATGGCTGCGCCCAATTCAAACTTTTCCAGTTGGATCAACAATACTTACTGGTCACCTTTCACATACGGAATGATCTGCACAGGTGATAACATCCAGTTTACTACTCAAAATGGATTGATTCCTTCAGGAACAACTTTCTATTCCTGGTCATTTCCGGGCGGTAATCCGGCAACTTCTCCTTTGGAAGATCCGGTTGTAACATATGCAAATCCGGGGTATTACAACATTACATTGACGGCTACAGGGCCGCATGGTACAACGACGACCACCCGCAATGCCATGATCTATGTAAGCGGAAGCTGGCCGGAATTTACGGGTCCTGCGGTTCAGGATTTCGATGCGAATGGAAATTTCTGGCATAGCTTTAATATGCATGAAGATGCGGGTTATTTCCAGCGAATTCCAACAAACGGAACACAGAATAGCGGATGCTTTTTCTTAGGGAATCATCATGAGCCGGGTACAGATACCTGTTTCGCAGATCCGATGCAGATCAATTTGAGCAAGGACAACCTGGTTTCACCGGCTTATGATTTGTCGACATCAACCGGGATTATGGTTTCTTTTGATTACGCGTATGGTTCGTCAGCTGTTCCTTCAGCAGCAACGGAAGTGTTAAAGGTGTATTCTTCCAGGGACTGCGGAAAAAGCTGGAGTCTTCGTAAAACGCTTACCGATTCCGCGTTGATTACAGCTTCGGTTCTTTCAACTGACAACTTCATTCCTGCTTCAAATCAGTGGAAGAATGCATCATTTGTTTACACAACGATCGCTGCAGATACCAAAACACGCTTCAAGTTTGAGTTTGTTGCGTCGAATTCTTCGAACAATCTCTACATCGATAATTTTGTGATTGACGGAGTTTTGGGAATTTCCGACAACGAACTTTCCGGGGTGAGCATCTTCCCGAATCCTTCGCAAAAAGGCGGAACGATAGCAATTTCAGGCTTGAGCAGTTCAAATGCGGACTTAACTATTCGGGATATCCAGGGGAAATTGGTTTACCAAAAAGAATTGTCAGGAAGTGAAGCAGAACTGAATACCGATCTGAAAGCGGGATGTTATTTGGTGGAGATCACTCAAAACGGATTTCAATTCCTGACGCGATTGATCATTGAGTAAATAATTTTATCTTTCGCAGGGAAATAATTTGGATCAAATGCATGTAAAACAAATCGGCTTTTTAGTGACTTTATACTTTCTTTTTGGGGCGAAGATTTCGTATTCCAGTGGAATTTTCGGAACTTATAACCTAAGCGGGCAAGCTTATGATTCAAAAGGGAATTTATTGAGGAATCAGCCGATTTCTGTGTATGATGGAAAAAGCATCCACCAAATCCAATCCGATGAACAGGGAAATTACACATTCGAAGTATTTTATTCAGTTCCTTGCAGATCCGCGATAAGCGGTCGTTCTTACAGGAAATCTTTGCGCAAAACAAACCCGCGGGTGTTGGTTTTTTCTTACAATGACCGGGAGGCTGAAATTCGGACCAATTGGAAAAAAGGTGTTCGAAAGAAAACACTCAAGAGGATTTTACGTTTTAGATGAGTATGAAATTCTCCAGTAGAAAAAGTGGTTTCTTCAGTCTTTTGGTTTTAGGATCAGTGGTATTTCTCATGGGTTTTTCAATTTGTGGACCCATCTTTGGTTGGATTGAGCGCTCAGATTTTTGGGTCGTGATTCCTTTCTCGCTGATTAGTGCTTTATTGCTATGGATTTATTTCGGAACGTATTATCAATTGACGGAAACAGATTTGATTTACCGCAGTGGACCAATCAGGGGGAAAATCAGGATCTCTGAAATCCGTGAAATTGTAAAAGGGAAAACACTGTATTCCGGATTGAAACCGGCAACTGCAGAGAAAGGGTTGATCATCAAATTCGGGAAATACGATGAAATTTACATCAGTCCGGTTTCCAATGATTTGTTTGTTGCTGAAATTCTAAAACGGGGCCCTCAAATTCTCATTTCCGGGCAATAAAAAACCCTGACAAGTATCGCCAGGGTTTCCGGTGTATTATAAAATTTCGTTGAGTGAAACAGTGCTGTTGTAAAAAGAAACAATCTCGTTTCGGCTTCCGTCAAAGTAAAACTTCAAAATGTAGTCCGCCAGGTAATCACGGTACTGCTCGCGGCCAATTTTTGGAAGGTAGATGTAACCTCTTCCCATTGGTTTGTGCTTGATGAATTTTTTACGTTCGAGGATTCTTACAATAGTAGAGACAGTGTTGTAAGCGGGTTTCGGATTTGGGTACATATCAACAATTTCCTTTACTGTTGCTTTCTCCAGTTTCCAAAGTCTTAACATGACTTTCTCTTCAGCGGGTGTTAGTCTTTCCATGTTATAATAATTTGTGGTAATGTGACAAATCTAACAAAAAAACTGATTCCACCAAACTATTTACTTATAATTTTAGTTTTACCTTTAAATCCTTATCTAAACCGTTTTTGTTTAAGTAAATGTTAAT
>DJFP01000214.1 GCA_002432565.1 Flavobacteriales bacterium UBA5869 | reverse complement strand
GTAATCGCCGGAAAACCAGTAGAGATTTCCCATCGTGTTTTGAGCTTTTCCGATCAGTTCCCTGTCTTTGGTTGACTCTGCAATCTGCATGGCTTCCTTGGTCAGTTTGAAGGCCTTTTTGTAATCCGAATGGGCAATGGGTTGGGCGGCATTGAGTAATTTCAATACGGCAATACTATCACTGGCGGCAGTTTTTTTTTCGATACCGGAGATTTTTTTTCCGGGTGTTTCATCCGCCGTTTCGGCATCTGCCGGATCAATCAGATTGAATAATTCGATGGGTGAAACCGGCCTTGCACCGGAATTTATACGGATATTCGATTCGGATTTTGGAATTTCATAAGAAAATGCAGCGGATTGGAATACCCAGAGTATAAGAATTACCAAAATTATTCCTTTTCGCAGGATCATGTCTTTTATGAATTGAGTCACAAATTAAGTATTTATATTTAACCTTTAGTTTAAAATTACTTGGTTTTCATGAAAGTTTCGATTGGATTTAGTGTTTTAGCCGCCTTGTTTTTAGGGTTTCAGAGCTTTGGTCAAAAGAAAATTTTGAGCCCGGAGGTTTACAATTCCTGGAACAGGATAGGTGATATGCAGCTTTCCCAGGATGGTAAGTTTAGTGTATATTCGGTGAAACCTTACCGCGGAGATGGGTTTCTATACCTGGTGAATCTGGAAACGGGTAAAAAGGATTCTGTTGCCAGGGGATATGAACCAAAATTCGATGAAAGCGGCAGTTTTGTCGTTTTTAAAATCCATCCGGGTTTTGATACTCTACGTAAAGTCGAGCTCGCAAAAGTGAACAAGGAAAAATGGCCGAAGGACTCGTTGGGAATTTGGTATGTTTCGGATGGTTCCCTGACCAAATACGATCAGTTAAAAGAGTTCAAACTGTCGGAAAAAGGGAACGCCCTGGGCTTTCTTTCCAATAAGAATGACTGGCCGAAAGGATATCTGAGCAAAGGCGAATCCAAAAAGGAGGCAAAGCAGGAAAAGAAAAAAGGAAAGGTTAAAACGGATGGGAAGCTTTTAACTCTGATCGATCCGGTTACGAAAGAAAAGAAATGCTTTAGGCATGTGACCCAGTTTGAGGTAAGTCGTGACGGGAAATATGCCGTTTTCATCCAGCAGGAGAAATTTAAGAAGGACTCTGTCCGCCTTGGAATGTATGATTTCAGTAAAAAGGAAGTATGGAATGATAAAAAACGTGTTTCGGAATATGCCGGGATCACTTTTTCGGGTAAGAGTACCACCTTGCTGGGGTTGGCAACAGTCGATACCGCGGCCAACAAACGCTGGTCTTTGTTTATGATCAATCCTGAAACCAAAATAGTTAAACAATTGATCGATACTTCTGCTCAGTTTGCAAACGATGAGGTCCTGTCATCTAATTTCAAGCCGTATTTAAACAATAACGATGCAGATGTGTTTTTCGGAGTGGCAGACCGTCCGGAAAAGCCGTTCAAAGACACTTTGCTGGAAAGTGAAAAATCAAAAGTGGATGTTTGGCACTGGAAAGATAAGCGTTTACAGCCGCAGCAATTGGTCGAATTGAAACGAGATCAGAACCGTACGAACCTGGCTGTTTACCACCTGAACTCCGGGCAGGCAGTGGTACTTGGGAACGATAGTTTGCAATTGCAGTCGTCCGAACGGTACAACCAGGAAGTAATTCTGGCTAATTGTGGCGAACAATACCGCTACCGGACCTGGAACACTATCAATCCGACAAACTATTATTTGATCCGGGTTTCGGACGGGAAAATTACGGGCCTGAGAGAGGAAGTATATACACGGGGATATTTGTCTCCGAAAGGCAAGCAGTTTGTTTATTGGAATCATTTAGCCAAGGAGTATTACCTGATGAATACCGATTCCCAGGTGGAAGAATGCCTTACCTGCTCCTGGAAGGGCAATTTCTTCGAAGATAAGAACGGAATGATTGAAGAGGATGATCCGATGGGAATTATCGGTTGGGGACCAAACGACGGAAATATCTTTATCCAGGCCGAAAAAGACATTCTCTCTTATGATGTGGCTTCAAAACAGCTTCGTTCGGTTACCAGCTATTTGCAGAGTTCGGAACAGGATACGAATTACAATTATGCGATCTACAACCTGAATGCAGATTCAGTGAATTTTTACCCGGAGAATATGCTATTGACGCGTTTCAGCAAAATAACCAAAGTAATGGATGTTTACCGTGTAAATGAATCACCCGGTAAAGTTCCGTTCGAACTGATTTCCGGCTCCGGGCATCATTATTTCAATTTCATGAAAGCGAAAAAGGGCAGCCGGATACTTTTCAACCGCTCTTCCAACAGCGATTTCCCGGATCTGTTTGCGACTACCAAACCAGGCGCTGAAGTTATACAGATATCTAAAGCGAATCCGCAACAAAGCCAGTACAACTGGTCGACGGTAGAACTGATCAAATGGAACAGCTATTCCGGTATTCCGCTGGAAGGATTGGTCTATAAACCGGAAAATTTCGATCCGAACCAGGAATATCCGCTGCTGGTATATTTCTACGAAATGTATTCGGATGATATTCATAATCATTACGCACCGAAGCCCACGGCATCAATCATTTATCCGACAGAATACGCCTCGGCCGGTTATGTGGTCTTCATTCCGAATATACGATACACAGCCGGACATCCTGCGAACAGTGCATATGATTGTATTTTGAGCGGAACGGATGCAGTTTTGAAGAAGTATTCGAATATCGATTCCAAAAGAATGGGATTACAGGGACAAAGTTGGGGAGGATACCAGACAGCACAGCTGATTACCATGACCGATCGATTTGCAGCTGCAATGGCCGGTGCACCGGTCGGAAATATGTTTTCGGCTTATGGCGGAATCCGATGGGGATCCGGTTACAGCAGACAATTCCAATACGAGCACTCTCAAAGCCGTATCGGGAAGACCATTTGGGACGCTCCGGAATTGTATGTAGAGAACAGCCCGATCTTCGGCTTGCCGAAAGTGAAAACCCCGTTATTGATCATGCACAACGATGAAGACGGTGCGGTTCCGTGGTACCAGGGAATAGAGTTGTATACAGGTCTGCGCCGCTTACAAAAACCGGTTTGGTTATTGAATTACAACGGAGATGACCATAACCTGATGAAACCTGCAAACCGGATGGATTTAAGTATCCGTATGCGCCAGTTCTTTGATTTTTACCTCTTGAATAAACCGGAGCCTTTGTGGTTGAAGGAAGGAATCCCTGCTATCCGGAAAGGGAAGGATTATAAATATGAATTGACGGAATAAAACAAAAAGTAGGGGAGAGTCGCGACTCTCCCCTACTTTTATATGAATACTGTTTCTTCTGAAGTCTCTTCCTGTTCAACTTTGATGATGCCGTGACCCACGGCACCACCCAAGCTTGCTTTTATTTTAAATATGGCAACGCCACACTGCCCCAACTGATAGATATCGTTGTAATTGAATGTGGCCTCACCCTGCTCATTAGTCGTTGCTGTTTTCGGTTCCCGGACCGTTCCTTCTGATCCTTCACCGATCAGTTCTACTGTTGCACCCGCTACGCGACTGTTATTTTGGTCGAGCACATAAACCTTCGCAATGGTATCTTCTTTCTTTCTGCAAGAACCGATACTGATGATTGTTGCGCTGATAGCCAAAGTCAAAATTGAACGTGATAACATAGTATAACTGATTTAATACCTGCAATTTCAGCTATAAATAGAGATGAGTGCTTTCAAAATGAATAAAAGCACCCTGCGAATGTTCCTTTTTGAAGTTTGTATGAATAAAAAACCCTGACGTTCTTGCGAAGTCAGGGTCAAGTATCTGAAATTTAGGAATTACTGGATAAACACCGTTTCCTGGTTTTCTACTTCTTGTTCAATTTTAATAATTGCTTCGCCGGAAAGCGCGTCTTTTCTTGCTTCGATATTTAGCACTGCAACACCTGCCTGCCCTAATTGGTAAACATCATTGAAGTTAAAAGAAGCCACACCGGAAGCATCGCTTAGAGTTGTATCGAAAAGAACAACGGGCGGAGAATTCGGAACTGTTGATTCGCCTTTCAATACAACCTGTGCACCTGCTACCCTTGCATTGTTAGCGTCCAACACATAAATAAGAGCAGTTGTATCTTTTTTCTTTCTACACCCGGTAGACGAAAAGATAACACCCATACCAATAACAAGTGCTCCGAAAAATGCTGTTTTAATAAGTGTATTCATGTTAGTCTGGTATAATTACTGTGATAACGTTTGTAATGTGCTTTCTACAACGAATGTAGCCGTCACCCTGTTTAGGATCTTGTTTCGCAAGTACGTCGAAATAACCTACCGTCTCTTTTTTACCCATTTTGGCATAAAAGTCCTCCAGGTCAAAATAAGCGAAACCGGATCCGTTTGTCTGAACTGTGTCAACATATTCAGGAGTTGGCGGGTCAGAATTCACGTCGGCGATGATAATCACTTTCGCATTTTCAACCAGCTGATTGTTCTCTGAACGTACAAAAACCTTTAAAACAGAAGGATCTTTCTTGCAGGAAGACAATACAATCAGTATTGAAATCAGGGAAAAATAC
>DJFP01000209.1:12128-14035 GCA_002432565.1 Flavobacteriales bacterium UBA5869 | reverse complement strand
AATCGCGCCCCTACTGTTTTATATTTAAAAATTTTCGTCTGCGTCGACCAGGTAGCGTTCTTTGATGATATTGCAGTGATGAATTACGTGCCCGACCATGATCCAGCCCAGGTTGCGGGGAGTATTTGGTGTATTGTTTGCTGTTCCGATGGAGTCCAGCATGGCTCCGGTCATTCCTTTGAACAGTGAAATACTTGCTTTGCGCACATCCATGAATTCTGTTCTCAAATCTTCGAGGGAACGCTGATCGGTATTGTTATGCCTTGCGTACCAGTCTTCATCGAACCCGTCCAATGCGGTTTTGTCTTTGCGTGAAAAACGAAGTGCCCGGTACTGGAAAATGCGTTCGGTTTCTATGAAGTGAAGAATCACCCCTTTTAGTGTCCATTTTTCATCGGCATACTGAAAATCGGCTTTCTCTTCCGGAAGACCGGCAATGAAAGCTTCCGTTTCATTCAGATTATTTTCCAGGGCAAGCAATAAGTCGTCCTGGCCCAATGTACGGTCAAAATAGTATTTTGCATAAGCCGGAGCAAATTCCGGGTTCGGCCTTCCGATGAAACTCATTTGATAACTTTATAAGATCTCCTTCAAAGTTAAAAAACGTTTACAACTTGTCATAACTCTATTCAATAAAACCCGAATGTTATTGAACAGACTTTCTTTTTGCTGCTTTTCCGATTTTGAAAACAAACCCGGTGTTGATATATCCTGTTGTAAAATATCCTGCTTCAACAAATGCACCGAAATGTCTTAAGAACATGAAATTTGATCCGACACAAACGTTCGCTACCGGAATGACATCGCTTCCTATAAAATCACCACCATAATTGTAATTGTTGTAATGATTTCTCATAGCCGCTCCTGCCATAAATGAGAAATAAGGCTGTATGACTTTTACCGGGATTGGTGCGATGTATTTCACATTGATTGAATAGGCAAAAACTTCAGAATATACACCGGAGTCGTATGCTGCATTATCAGTTCCTGCAATACTTACCCGGGCCCCAACACTGATAGATCTGATAAATACGTTTTTACGCGGGAACCGGACATCAAATCCTATTACGGGTTTGGAAATTCCGTTTCCTCCTAACCAGGTATTTCCCAGGTATAAAGAAAAGGAAGGATCAATGCTCTGGATATCGCGTACTTTTTCAATGTAAGACTTTTTGCCGGCCGTACCTGCAGGTTTATCCTCCGTTGCTTTTTCGGGAGTTGCCACTGATTTTGGATCTTCAGATTCGATCTTATTGATAATTTCTTTCGTTCCATTTTCGTACTTGATCATAAAGACCTCTGACTTAGCGATTGAATAAGTAGGACCTTCCGGATTTGAAGCTTTTTTATATTTTATCTCGCCGGTACCGATTTCAAGGACCTTTGCACTGATTTCTTCCCCGTTCTTTAAAACGATATTATCCTGGGAGTAAGAAATGCCGTAAATGCATAAAGTAATTACAACAAGCAAGTATTTCATAAGCGTTTTTTGGCCAAAAGTAGAAAAAGAATGAGCCGCAATAAGTAATAAAACCCATTGTAAGGCGAAAATACTCCAAAAGTAGTAGTGCCGATTTTAGCCGAAAAGTGCCAGAAATAACAATATCTTACATACCGAATTGTTAATCCGATATTTTGTGACAATCGAAATTCAATATTTGCCTGGAAATTCCCTAACGAACAGCTTACAGGTTTTTATCCAGCAGGTAAACAAAAGCCGCCATGCTTGCACAGCCCAGTTCCAATTCCCGTTTGTTGACACTTTCAAAAACATCGCTTGCTGCATGGTGAAAGTCGAAATAGCGCTGAGAATCCGGTACAAATCCAAACAAAGGAATGCCTTCATAGTGCTGTTTCAACGGTGAAATATCCACTCCGCCGTAACCAGCCTCGAAATGATGCAGGTC
>DJFP01000209.1:9619-12097 GCA_002432565.1 Flavobacteriales bacterium UBA5869 | reverse complement strand
TGTTTCTGGTTTTCCTGCTTCGCCCATTTCGCGTAGGCATGTCCGCCTTTGTTCCCGTTCTCTTCGTTCATAAAGAAAACAACCCGGATCGTATGTTTCGGTTTGATACCCGTAGTCTTCAGAATGCGTAAAGCTTCCAGGCAGTGAACGATCCCTGCGCCGTCATCGTGTGCTCCTTCACCGGCATCCCAGGAATCCAGGTGTCCGCCGATGGTAATAATCTCATCGGGTTTTTCGCTTCCGGTCAATTCTCCGATCACATTGAAGGAAGGTTCGTCCGGGAAATCCCGGCAATCCATTTCCATAATTAAGGTCACTTTTCCTTTTTCAAGTGCTTTTGAAAGTTCGTTGGAAGAGATCGTGGAAAGTGCTCCGGCCGGGATTTTAGGAACGCCGTCTTCGTAATACATGGAACCCGTATGCGGAAAATGATCATCGGGCAAAGCCAGTGAGCGGATTACCACACCGACAGCACCCAGTTTTGCACCTTCGGCAGCACCCTGTCCGCGAATGCCATAGCAGCCGCCATACGCCGTAAAGGTTACAATGTCAGCCGGATTCATGGGTTGGTTCAGGAAGACAATCTTGCCTTGTACACTTGCTTTTGACGCTTTTTTCAGATCGTCCAGCGATTTAAACTCGATCACTTCAGCTTTGAGCATTCCGTTTGTTCCGATAGAACCTCCCAATGCCAGGATGTCGAGCTGCACCACTTCTCCGGAAGCCGTTTGGTACCAAGCTGCTTCTTTGGTTCCTCTTTCCCAATGCGGGACCATTACCGGNNGAACCTGAAAGACGCGCACCGATCCCTTTACACAAAGAACGCAGGTCTTCGTAAGATTTTCCCCGGATTAGGGCTTCGTCGAAGAATTTACGAATAAGGATAGAGTCGTTTTGACCGAAAGCAGTACTTAAACTAAACAGTGCTGAAAAGAGAATGAGTTTTTGAAATGACATACGTTTTTTTTGATTGGATGCTTCGCGAAAATAGCAAATGAAACGGCAAAACATACTCGAATTGCAGAGATCTTCGTTTTTAGAAGTGAATAAAACACCTAACTGTCGACTTGCAGCGAAATTGAATATATTTGATTGAAAGATGAAGCCAAATAAAGTTGCACTGTAAAAGGTTTTAAGTACAAATAGGGCAGTTTTGTAGCGCGGATGAGTAAGTTAGCAGTAATTAATACCCCATTATAAATAAGACCAAATGAATCTGTTTGAGAGAATAAGTATTTTAACCGTCGTCGTGACATCCATTATCATTACAAGTTGTAATAGTTCAGACTCACCATTGGATTCCGGTGATAAACAAATGGATGTTCAATCGGAATCGGGATCAGATTCAAGCGCAATTGAACCTCAAGTTGATCCTGTATTTTGTTTAAAGGAATCATTTATTGAAAATTTAGAAACTGGCTGGAGAAGCGGTTACAAAGACCGAAGGTTAGCGAAAAAAGGATTCAGCTATGAATCAATCAAAAATATTAAGAATGGAAAAGAACGAATTTTCAAAAATTATCGGTTCCACACAGAATTGAGGATTTCCAATGTAGAATCCCCTGATGGAGAAACCCTTTTTTCAGTTAATTATCAAGTAACTCCTGAACAACTGAAATGTTTCGAAGAAAACCTGAACACTTCTTCTGGTTTTCAATTTGAAAAGGGAACATATACAAAAAAAGGATTAGGAACGTATGCTGAAAAACGCTTTACAATCAATTCAACAACATTATGGATTAGTTACACTCATAAGGTTGGCAAAGAACTAAGTCTTCCTCCATTGGACAACGATTTTCATTCAACAAAACTATTAGATACTACTAATACCAATTAAAAGCTACAGGCTAAAAATGCTGTCAAAACGAACATTTATCATCCTATTAATTAGCATTATCGCAATAACAATTATTGGCGTTGTCATGTATTTTGGAACGGTGGTAACTTATGAAATTAAAAATATTAAAGTCGGTGATAAATTAATTAAATAATACCTATAACATGCGGTAAAAAATTGGCACACAATTACTCTTTAGAGATTGCGCCACTTTTCCTACCGAAATCGTTATGAGTAATCACATGTAACATTCAAAAGAATTAGTTATTATAATGTTCGGAAATTCAAGCAAACGACTCTTTACTACCATGTCAATTTCATCAGTTCTGTTTCTCACAATTGTTTTACAATCTTTTTCAATTCAGGCTCAAAAACTTGCTGATGAGGACCTTTATATGCATGTATGGCATATTACTAACGTTAGTCTTGATTCGAACACAATTTTTAATCAGGATACTTTAATTCTGAGACAAGCATTAAGATCAGGACACAAATACTATTATGATAGTACCACCATTTCACCTTATGACGTTTGGAATATAAGTTTTGGAGAATATCATGATTTAACGATTTACTCTGTTCAGCGTCCCCCGACCGGAATCATTAATCACAGCGAATATCATACGGAATTGTATCCCTGT
>DJFP01000209.1:0-9600 GCA_002432565.1 Flavobacteriales bacterium UBA5869 | reverse complement strand
ATCTTGAGTTAATATTGGTAAAAATAGAATGATACCCATAAGATAAACTAGAAGCCACGGGTGAACAACCACAATCGGGAAGCCAGTGTCTCCTGGTTGAGAAACGTTAGCTATTATTTGAAATGATCATATTAAAATCCATATTGTTATACCTTCCTTTGTTGTCAATACTTTGTTGTTGTCAATCCGAAAAACATGAAATTACATTCGAAGAACAAAAGAATTGGGAAGTAGACAGAGGTGTTTCAATAGAAATTTCTATGCCTTATGGAGATAGTTTAAGATTCCTGGGTGTATGCTGGGATAAAAATCCAATAGATGTAATAATTAGAAATCAAAGCGATTCTGTGATTTACTTTTATGAGGATTGGAATTCCTGGGGGTATTACAATATTAAATTTCAGATAGCACAAGTAAGGGATTTGATAAAAGAAACCATTGACTTTGCAATAAAGGATATGGACAAACCGACAAAATCCATCGGGAAGACAATTTCAAAAATCAAGAAGAATTGAAAGCCGACCGCATAGTATGAAGTATAAAAAAGTAAAACCTTGCAAAGAATTAGAACCCTATATTCATTTCTATTGGGAACTGAAAGGAAACGAAGTCGAAAGACAATGGGAACGGGTTTTTCCGGATGGTTGTGCCGGTATTGTAATGAATTTGGGAGATGTTTGTTTGACTGATAACGGATCGACTAAAATGGAATTCGGGAAAACATATGTTGTTGGAGCAATGACTTCATTTAAAGACAGCCTTATTGATAACGATACTCATCTAATAGGTGTTTGTTTAAAACCGGCAACTTTCGCGAATTTTTATAGCTACACTTCACAAAATGAGCTGACCAACGATACCGTAGAATTTGAAAAATCTAATTCATTTAAAATTGATAAAACACTGGAAAATCCATTTGATTATTTTGACCATTTTTATTCCGAAAGGATAATTACCAAAAATTATCAATTAGAAAACGTTATTAATGAGATACATTCAACAAACGGACAAATTAGTATTTACGAACTTTCGAGAAGACATTTCACAACTACAAGACAATTGGAGCGAAATTTCAAAAGGTTCATTGGACTTTCACCAAAAGAATATTCAAACATTATTCGTTTTCAGAATGCATTGAGTTTAATCAAAAAATCAAATCAAAACAGAAGCCTCTTAGATATTGCTTTTGAATGCGGATATTATGACCATTCCCATCTTGCCAACGAAATCAAACGAAAAACCGGTCTTCCTCCATCATTACTTTAGTTGGTCGCATTTTTACAAAGTGCAACCGGCTGCCAAAAAGTAATTTTGAGGAAACTTTAAAATTTAAAACAAATGAGAAAAATATCACTTTTCATAGCAATGAGTTTAGACGGTTACATTGCAAAAACGAATGACGACCT
This sequence comes from Flavobacteriales bacterium UBA5869, assembly GCA_002432565.1. GTDB lineage: Bacteria > Bacteroidota > Bacteroidia > Flavobacteriales_D > Crocinitomicaceae > Fluviicola. Next base: position 8,194 of record DJFP01000209.1, on the reverse strand, counting down.
AAGTTTCTTAAAAATCGTTGAAAAGGAAGGTGAAGACTATGGTTATGAAGAATTCACAAACACAGTTGACACAATAATTATTGGCAGAAAAACCTATGATTATGTTCTTAAAGAAATTGGTTCATCTCATTATGACAACGGACAACGTGATGTTTACGTAATTACCAGAACTAAAAGACCACAGGTAGGCAGAACGATTTTTTACACGGGAAACATAACCGACTTAGTGAAGCAACTGAAATCCGAACAAGGAAAAAATATTTATTGTGACGGTGGAGCAGAAATAATAAATGAACTATTGAAATACGACTTGATAGACGAATTTATAATTTCAATTATACCTGTTTTATTAGGCGATGGGACAAGACTTTTTAAAGATGAAAGACCTGAACATATACTAGAATTTGTCAAAGTCAAAACATTTGAAACAGGATTGACACAACTTCATTACAAGCGAAAGAAATAAAATAACAGCGTTAAACAATCAGAGACAATTTGATTCAGGACTTAACGACAAGAACAAGTAAACATGCAACTGAAGGATTTTAGCTATATTTTCGTTCTGACTAATCGTATCAGCTAATCGATCGGACCAGCAATAAAATGAAAATGATGACTAAAACAGAACTGGCAAAAGCATTCTCAACCGGAGACTTTGAAAGCACTTATAAGTTCCTTTCGGATACCGCGGAATGGATTATCATTGAGGAAGAAAAGTTTATAGGAAGACAAGCAATTATCGACAATTGTGAGCAGGTTGGCAACTACTTCAAATCTGTAACTACCGACTTTAAAACAATAGACATTATTGCTGATGAGAGCAAAGTTGTTATTCATGGAACAGCAGAATTCATAAGAGACAACAAACGTGTTTCTTTCGTTTCGGCTTGCGACATATATGAGTTCAACGTAAAAAGTGAAATTCAGAAAATTACCTCTTATTGCATTCACTCCAAATAACCAAAATAGCATGGAACATAAAGAAAACACAACAGATACGCTATTTCTTAAAGCGGGAGAGGGAAGAGTTTATAACTGCGGTACGATGACGGCTGTTTTCAAGGCAGACGAAAATGAAACCGCAAATAAATACAGTATTTCGGAGTGGTGGATTGAACCTAACTCGGACGGACCCGGTGCGCACCAGCATGAAGACAATGACGAAGTGTTTTATGGGATTGAAGGTACTGCATCAGTGCTNNCTTCTTAACTTCTTTATTCCCGGTGGTTTTGAGAGAAATATGCCATCCATTGTAAAGTGGTTCGAAGACAATCAATCATGAAAAAATACTTGCAGAAAACATCCAACCGCTAACACGGGGTTTGCAGAAATATAGATCCACTTCCTATTGGCGGATATTCATAAGTAATTACCGCTTTTTCATAACACCTGTGCAGGTACACGGATATACCTTTGTTTTAATAAAAAAGGCGAAACAGGAAAACCGAAGAGTTTACTTCGCTAAAAACTAAAAGATTATGAAAACGAAATCCTTATTACTTGCAGTATTTACAACTATTGGCTTCTCTTGCACATGCATAGCTCAATCTGTTTCCTGCGCTGATTTCACGGTGCTGGGAATAAATCCTGATCCGTTTGATCCGAATGTGTACAACGTGAGCATTCATTTTTCTGCACCTTCAACTGATCATGTTAATTACCCTTATGTTTCTGCGGTGCTCGACTGTAATGGTGATACAGTGGCAACAGGCGGAATGTCTTTTTTTGCTCAGATCGGACAAACCACCAATGATTATGCGGTTACGCTAAGCGGATCTATGGCTTGTGAACCATTAACGGCGGTTTTTATTTATGGTATAGACGCCTTCGATCAGGACACGTGTTTACTAAGCTTCGGAACGACTGCCGGATTGTCCGATGCCTCTGAAAGAACGAATGCTTTTTCGTTGTTTCCCAACCCGGTAAAAAGTCAGGTTACCATTCAAACCATGAAAGACGAATCGGGCACTGACTACTTCGTGTATGACCATACGGGAAAACTGATGTTGACAGGAAGAATAGATTCGGAAAACACATCTGTGGATATGAGTCATTTATCGCGGGGCATTTATTTGTTTCGCTTCGGATCGGATTTAAAACAAACGTTTAAGGCGGTGAAGGAATAATATCTTGATGCAAACATACTTTCTGTGAGATCATTTGCAATTATAAATTACCTTTGCAAAAAAATTTTTTATGGCATTGAAATGCGGAATTGTTGGCTTGCCGAATGTGGGTAAGTCGACTTTGTTTAATTGTTTATCCAACGCTAAAGCGCAATCTGCGAATTTTCCTTTCTGTACGATCGAACCGAATGTAGGAACGATTTCTGTTCCTGATCCGCGTTTGGAGAAATTGGAATCGATGGTAAACCCGGAAAGAGTCGTTCCGACAACCATGGAAATCGTGGATATTGCCGGTTTAGTGAAAGGTGCTTCGAAAGGAGAAGGTTTGGGGAACCAATTCTTGGCAAACATCCGTGAAACAGATGCTATCCTGCATGTACTGCGCTGCTTTGAAGACGGTAACATCATCCATGTTGACGGACGTGTTGATCCGGTAAGTGATAAAGAAATCATCGATATCGAATTGCAGCTGAAAGATTTGGAATCGATTGAAAAAAGAATCCAGTCTTTGGCACGTGTGATCAAATCCGGGGACAAAGAAGCGATCAAGGAAAATGATTTGGCTTTAGCCATCAAGGAAACACTGGAAAAAGGAAAATCCGTTCGTTCCATGGATTTCGATGAGAATGAGTATGAGATCGTGAAAAAGTTCCAATTGATTACTTCCAAGCCGGTGATGTATGTTTGTAACGTGGAGGAATCTGCGGTGAAAACCGGAAATGCACATGTAGAAGCAGTTCGTGAGGCGGTAAAAGATGAGAATGCACAGATTCTGATCGTTGGTGCAAAGATCGAAGCAGATATTTCCGAATTGGAAACCTACGAAGAACGCCAGATGTTCCTGGAAGAACTAGGGTTGGAAGAACCGGGAGTGAACCGTTTGATCCGTTCGGCTTATTCCTTGTTGAACCTTCAAACATACTTTACAGCCGGAGTGAAAGAAGTAAGAGCCTGGACGGTTCCTGTAGGTGCAACGGCTCCACAGGCTGCCGGAGTAATCCACACGGATTTCGAGAAAGGATTTATCCGCGCAGAAGTGATGAAATACGATGACTACACAACTTTGGGTTCCGAAGCAGCTGTAAAAGAAGCCGGGAAATTTAAAGTTGAAGGAAAAGAATACATTGTGCAGGATGGCGACATCATGCATTTCAGATTTAATGTGTAAATACTAAATCTTAAATATTTGGAAGGCATTCGTTATTCAGCGGATGCCTTTTATTTTTACAGGGCATTTTATGCTGATCCCTGATTCAGAACGGACAGTTTTATTTTCTTTGGCTATTTCCAGAAATGGTCGTCCCATTCTTTAGGGTTCTGCTGTAATTCTTCTTCGTAATAAATGAGATCCAAGGAAAATAGATTCACATTTCTTCTTAGCTCCTTAAAGACTTTATTTTCTTCAAATCGGATATTTGTTTCCAATTCTTCCTCAATTGAATTCAATTGCTTTATCAAATCCCTTTCTTTTAGAAACAAACGTTTCAGGCGTCTGTGCTGAGCAAGTGATTTGACGACCATCGGATCGGATTTTCCTAAAATACGGATCATCAGCTGTTCTTCTTTCTGAAGATGAGTAAGGAATTGAGTTTCAAAAAACCAGTCTGCATATGCTTTGATCCGGTATAGCTCAATTCCTTTCCGGAAACCTGTACGAATCTTCCAGCAGAACAACAAACTATTTTGATGTTCTGATGTCAACAGAGCCAATTGAGCATTCCAGTTCTCACTTTTAATCATACCTGAATTACCAATTTTCCATCGAATCATTTTGCCAGAAAGCTGGAAAGAATCGGCGCTGCTGAAAAACCGGGTTTAAGTATTTTTTCCATTCGCTTCCACCTGTAGCAGCCTTGTTTTCACCCTTACTGTCGAGGTAATGTGCTGCTGTCTCCAGATGCACATTCGGCCATTTAAAATTGTATAAAAAGTCAAACTGTTTTGCGGCACGGATCAGTGCATCAGACGGATCCGGAATTGCAAGCAATTTTTCTTCGAGGGTTCTTCCCTGAAGCTTTCTGGCAAGCAGAATCAGGTCTTCCTGGTATTTTTCCTCAAATTGCAAAAGCGTCTGTGATTTTCTACTTATACCAGGTTTTTTACCTGCATGTTTCCAGTATAAATCTTCAAAAAGGGCTTCGCTGATCTCCGGAGCGCCGGCCCCATTTTTATCAGACAGCAGGTTTTTGATCCTTGTGGAGTAAAGTTCGATCGCCCTGAATTGGAAAGATTGGAAACCGCTTGCAGGAGTTAAGGAACTCCGGAACTGGTTGTAATTATCGTAATCCATTCCGTATTTCATCACATCAAATGAATTGACGAGGATCTCGGTATACTTGATCAATCGATTCAATTTATCCAGGATAGTTTTTTCGGACAAGTCTTCCTGAACAATCTGTTTGAGTTCATGGATCATCATTTTAAAGAATAGTTCGGTAACCTGGTGATACATGATGAATATCTCTTCGTCTTTAAAGTTTGTTCGTGGTTTTTGAAGGGAATTTAGCGTTTCTACTTCAATATAATCCCAATAGGATAGAGGTTTGCTGTAGAATAAACCCTTCAGGTATGTTTCCGGGTTTTCTCCCTGCTCTGCGTATTTCTCGCCTAGTTTTTCCAGGATGATTTTTTGGTCCATATTTCGTTATTTAAATGAGTGATTATCGATTGTTGCTTCGTCCGAATTGTTCCATCTTTGTTTGGAAAACCCACCTGATCTTTTCAGCACGTATCATTGCTTCGGCTGCTTTCTCTCCTGTGAACAGCTGATTCGTGGTTTCGTGGAACAGACGGAGCCATTCTTCGAAATGTTCTTCGGTAAGTGGTAATTGGAGATGGTGCATAAGCGGATTACCCTGATAAGTATGCTCACCGAGTAAAAGCGTTTGCCAGAACCGGTACATCTTATCCAGATGTGCTGGCCATTGCTCGTCGCTTATCTTGTCGCGGAAAACAGGATTTAGAAGTTCATTTTCCCTTACTTTGGAATAGAAGGAATCAACGAGCGATTTGATGTCTTCCAGTTCAAGAATGTCGTGTTTTTGTACTGATTTCATTGGATAAAGAAATTCATGATCAAAATTCCCAGGTTGACAATTACGCTTAAATAGAAGAGGATTAAGCACCATTTAGCTGAAACCTGGGCAATAAATGCCCCGTTGGAAGCCATGGTAATATTGGCACAAATAGCCAGCAGCACATAGCTTTCGGTTTTGAGTGAGTACATGGCGGCAATGGAGCCGAAGCAGCTTTGTGCGGTTAATAGTGCAGCCATTGCTCCAAATCTGGACCTTTCAAAGCTCACGATTTGTTTTTGAAACCAATTCAGATTTTTTGTTTCAGAAGCTTTCATATATATAATTATTTAATGAGATATTAAGATCTTTTTATCCTTTATTAGTTTAATTTTTTTTCAGCGTTTCAGGAAAGATAAACCACTGTTTAATCCGTTCGCAAGCTCTTCAATGCTGGTTGTTTCGAGCATTTGCTTCAAATCATCTCTGATACTCATGAACTTATCATGCAGAGGGCATGGTTTTGAACTGTTACATTCTTTGAGGCCCAGACCACAGCCTTTGTACAGTTCGTTTCCGTCTATAGCGAAAACGATGTCGCTCAATTTGATCACTTCCCGCTTTTCTTTTTCAATCTCGAATCCACCTGTTGGTCCCTTTGTTGATTTGAGGATGCCGTTTTTGGAAAGTATCTGTAAAATTTTAGCTGTAAAAGCTTCCGGAGAATCAATGGCTTTTGAGATGTCTTTCAGGCTCGTCCGATTGCTCAGCAGCGATTGATGCGCAACATACAGCGTTGCTTTGATACCGTATTCACAGGTTTTTGAAAACATTTTTTATTCAGTCTGAAACAAAGTTAGGGAAAATTTGTAATAAAGGATGTTTTTATCCGAAATTATTTTTAAAAAAGTTTCCCATTATTAAAATCTTTACGGAGTCCCACAATGGAAAAACACCAGCCAACCGACTGATGCTTTCCACTTATCCATTTTAATTTGACTTACGGTGATTATTATCTCCATCCGCCTCCAAGGGCTTGATATACACTTACCATGTTGTAAAGCTGTTCCTGCTTGATCTCGATCAAGTCGAATTTTGCTTCGATCGCATCCCGCTGTGTCATTAAGACTTCCATGTAATCTGCTTTCGCAGATTTAAACAAGTTGGTCGAAATTGTAATCGACTGATTCATGGCATCCACTTGTTTTTGCTTCAGGTCATAACTGCTCTTCAGGTTCTGAACTTTCGTTACCCGGTTTGTTACCTCAATGTAAGCATTCAGGATCGTTTGTTCGTATTTGTAAACGGCCTGGAACTGCTTTGCATTTGCAGAAGCGTATTTTGCCTTTAGTGCATTTCGGTTAATCAGCGGAGCAATCAAATCGCCGGCGATGTTATAAAGCAGGGATTGCGGGGAGGTGATCAGGTATTTTACATTGAAAGCCTGGTAGCCAACTCCGGCAGTAATGCGCAGGGAAGGGTAGAACTGTGCTCTTGCAACTTTCACATCCAGTTTGGAAGCTGCCAGGTCCAGTTCCGCCTGTCGGATATCTGGACGATTCTGCAGTAATTGGGAAGGAATCCCACTGTAAATGGTATCCGGTACCATCTGCTGGAAGGCTGCAGAATTGCGCTGAACAGGCTGTGGAAAACGTCCTACCAGGAAATTGATCCGGTTTTCTGCTTCAACGATTTGCTGCTGGATGTAGAACAGATGACTTTGGTTCTTATAAACCTCCGCTTCAAACTTTTTGACCGCTAATTCGGTGACTTCACCGGCTGTTTTTTGGAGCTTCACAATTTCCAGCGCATTTTTCTGGATCTCTAAGTTCTGCTTCAAAATCTCCAGCTTGTTGTCATAAGCCATCAATTCGTAATACGATTCGGAAATTTCAGCTACCAGGTTTGTGACCATGAAGTTTTTACCTTCCACACTGGCCAGGTATCTCGAAGCAGCTGCATCTCGGCCGTTTCTCAATTTACGCCAGATATCGATTTCCCAGGATGCATTCACACCGACCATCAGGTCTCCAAGAGGTTCCGGGAAAGCTTTTCCGTCGTGGATCGGAAGGTTTTTCTCTACTGCACCATCACGGGTGTATTCACCTACCTTTTCCACACCTGCACCAACACGGACACCGGCAGAAGGCAGAAATTCCCCCTTTTTGGCTCTTACTTCTGCTTTGGCAATATTGATTTCCTGCATCGTAATGTTCAATTCCTGGTTGTTCTTCAGTGCAGTGTCGATCAGGGCAGCCAAATTTTGGTCCTTGAAGTAATCTTTCCACTGGATATCTGCCGTATTGGTGCTGTCTTTAGAGGCAGCTCCCGGATACGATTCAGGAGTTGTTTTATTTTCCGTCTTGAAAGCTATTTTCAGGTCTTTACAGGCTGTAACACTGACTGCCAGAGCTGCAATGATTAACCAGCTTCCTATTTTATTTTTAGTGCGCATTGTCTTCGGTTTCATCTGTTGTTGGAAAATTGTCTATTGCATGAACGAAGTCTTCTGTTAAAGAACTGTCATCCTCATTTTTGATCAGTTTACGGCCTTCAGCAAGTGTGCCGAAAATGTAATACAGACCGGGAATAATAATCACTCCGAAAATAGTTCCGAAGAGCATTCCTCCNNGTTTCCGATAGCTCCCGGACCGGTAGCAATGACCAATGGAATCAATCCGGCGATGAAGGCGAATGAAGTCATCAAAATCGGTCGGAAACGCACTTTTGCACCTTCAATGGCAGCTGAAAGAACAGTTGCGCCTTCGTGGTGCTTCTGCATGGCAAATTCCACGATCAGGACAGCGTTCTTTCCCAAGAGTCCGACGAGCATGACCAAACCTACCTGGGCGTAAATATTGTTCTCCAAGCCCATTAGTTTGATCAACAGGAACGATCCGAAGACTCCGGCAGGAAGCGACAGGATTACTGCCAGCGGAATGATGAAACTTTCATACTGCGCTGCCAATACGAAGTAAACGAAGATCAATACGACAATGAAAATGTATAAGGCTTCATTTCCACGCATAACTTCATCCTTGGAAAGTCCTCCC
>DJFP01000152.1 GCA_002432565.1 Flavobacteriales bacterium UBA5869 | reverse complement strand
CGAAAATGACCAGGTTATTTCCATCTATTATTTGATCAAAGCCGACACAGACGAGCTCGATTACATAATCACAAATCATTTGGGGGCGGAAAAACTGCACTGGGCGAGACTTTCGGAATTAACAGAAGAATCTGTAACCTTTCCTATAGATCGAATAGTCGTGAGCAAACTCATATCTAAGGAATTACCCCATTAACTTCTTACTAAAACAAAAACAGGAACCCTTTTGGAGTTCCTGTTCTATTTAGAAGTTTTTTATTTTAATCAAACACCACGTTGAATTCAACTCGTCTGTTGATTGCCTGACCTTCCGGAGTATCATTTGTTGTTTTTGGCTGAGACTCACCGAACCCTTTTGCATGAATTCGCGCAGACTCAACACCTTTTGAAATCAGGTAAGTCGCTACCACCTGAGCTCTTTCCTGAGAAAGTACCAGGTTTTGGTTCTCTTCCCCTACATTATCAGTGTGTCCCAGGATATCCAATCGGTAGTCCGGATTTTGTTTCATTACGCGAACTACTTCATCCAAAACCGGAAGAGAAGATTTCAATAAAGTACTTTTTGATGTTTCGAACTGAACTCCTCTAAGTGCTTTCGCCATGACTTCCTGAACAGCTTTTTCAACTACCGGACATCCTTTGTTGGAAGCCAATCCTGCTGTATGCGGACATTCATCATCTTTATCCGCAACTCCGTCTTTATCCATATCAGGACATCCGTTAGCAGAATATACGCCTGCAATATCCGGACAAACATCGTATGGATCAGTAACACCATCACCGTCTTTGTCTCTCACTGAAGCTCCCTTCGAATCAACAAAACTGCCCACAGGAGTGTTTGGCTCAGAGTCAATTGCATTCGGGACACCATCCTTGTCATCATCACGGGTTTGTTCTTTCAACGCAGCAACTTCAGCCTTCAATGCATCCAATTCTTTCGAATCCATACCAGCTGCTCCATAAACCGTTGGAGTCCAATCGGCATGTGTTTTATTTTTACCCAAATAGTAAGAAACACCAACACTCAGGTTCAGCATGTAGCCGTCAATTGCTCCATTCTTGTTTACCCGCTGCATGTCAAATGTATTGTTTTGACGCGCGTGAAAAATGAATGAAAGATCGCCGTTCAAGGACCATTTTTCATTCAATTTAAGCTGCGGGGTTACACCGAAAGTAAAATTGATCATGCCATCAGCTCGTTTCGATAACGATTCTGTACTTGCAATTCTTGGATTATTGTCTGACCACAGGCTGGAGAAACCGAATCCACCGTGAACCAAAAGCCCGATGCGCGGCATTACTTGTGAAAAGTGAAGCATGTCTCCTGCATTGACAACCCCTTCAAGTGAAGTTCTTACATAATAACTGTTGTAAGGCCGGTCAATGAAATCCAGAAAATCGTAATTCACTCCTAATTTAATCCCTGCGCGATTTGTAAACATATATCTTGCGTGGATACCATAGTGATGAATTTGATAAAGGCGGGTAGGTGCCGAAGACGGCGCCATACCATCGTGTGCACCGATGGATGCACCCAGTGACCATTTGTTCATGCTCTTCACATCGGTTTGAGCATTTAGTGTAAATGGTAAAGAAGCTAAAAGTAGATGATAAATCTTCATGGTACAGGATATTTCTTTTTTATTTTTGTTGCAAATATACTTAAAGAACGCTCTAAGTTTATAATTAAACAATTCAATTTAAAAAAGGTTTCCGCTGTAGACATGCCAAATATCTAAAAAATAGTTGATTGTTCAAAATTAATAAAACAAAATAGCACATTATTAGTTTGATATTATTTTTCAGGGTATAATCATAAATTGCCTCAGCATTTTTGACAAACTTCAACATCTATCGTTAACTTACTGATTACAAACTCAATTCAATGATGCAAAAAAACATACAGGGCGTTTTTTTAACAAACCCCTTAAAAAATAAATATATTTGCAGCAGTCAACTAGCTGTTTGATCGTAAAATTGGTCTGAAGATCTTTCCTGTTTTAAATCCGTTCTTTAATACAATAGCAAGCTGAACAACTGGTTTATATGTGGAATGAGCGATAGAGATAAGGAGTTAAACTAAGAGGATGAGCAAAAAAGTATTAGTTATTTTCGGTACACGACCAGAAGCCATCAAAATGGCTCCACTGGTCAAGGAACTAAAGGCCTTTAGCTCCGACTTCGAAGTTCGTATTTGTGTGACGGCGCAACACCGTGAAATGCTCGATCAGGTAATGTCATTTTTCAACTTGTCTGCGGATTATGATTTAGATTTGATGAAACCGGATCAAAACCTGTTTCAACTAACTGCTGATATTGTTACCGGTTTGAAAGGGGTTTTTGACACTTACAAACCTGATTACACCTTTGTTCATGGTGATACCACAACGACTTTCGCTGCAAGTCTGGCCGCATTTTATTCCGGTTCGCGTATTTGTCACATAGAAGCAGGTTTAAGAACCTTTAATAAATACTCGCCGTTTCCCGAGGAGATGAATCGCCAGTTAACCGGTCGACTAACAGATTTGCATTTTGCCCCTACTGAGCAGTCGAAGCAAAATCTTTTAAGAGAGAACATATCGGAGGAATCTATCCAGGTTACCGGAAATACAGTAATTGATGCTCTTTTACAAAGTGTTGAAAAAGTAAAGTCAAATCCAAGTGACTTAATACACAGTCTTTCCGCTAAGCTTGGAAATAAAGAAATGATCCTGGTAACAGGTCATAGAAGGGAAAATCACGGCGAAGGTTTCATGCGTATTTGTAAGGCTCTGAAAGAAATTGCGGAAAGCTATCCCGATATATGGATCGTTTATCCCGTACACCTGAATCCGAATGTACAGAAACCTGTTTACAGCCTGCTGGGATCCACGGATAATATTTTATTAATCGATCCGTTGGATTATCCCGATTTTGTATGGATGATGGATCGTTCAAAGTTGATCATCACAGATAGCGGCGGAGTGCAGGAAGAAGCTCCAAGTCTTGGAAAACCCGTACTTGTTATGCGGGATACAACCGAAAGACCGGAAGCAATTTTAGCGGGAACCGTAAAATTGGTTGGAACAAATACAGAAACAATTGTTACGGAGGTTCAAAAACTGATTACCGATAATGAACATTATGAGAAAATGAGTCAGGCACACAATCCTTACGGGGACGGAAAGGCTTGTGCACGAATTGTAAAACATCTTATGGACAGCGTTTTGTCCGAAACAATCTAAATGAGTCTTAAACAACAGGCATTTTCGGGAGTAAAATGGACAACATTGTCTGCTGTATTCACTATTTTGATTCAACTGATTCAACTTATCATTTTGACTCAATTACTTAGTCGTCAGGATTTCGGATTAATGGCTATTGTAATGGTTGTTATCGGGTTCTCACAGCTATTTGTAGATATGGGGGTTTCTAATGCCATCATTTACAAAAAAGAAATAACTCAAAAAGAGTTGAGCTCACTCTACTGGTTTAATATCGCTATAGGAGCACTCTTTTTCCTGTTGCTATTTTTTTCATCCGGACTGATTGCCCGATTTTACGATGAAGATAAACTGTTGCCTCTTTTGAAACTGGTTGCAATCTCTTTTATTATACAGCCTTGGGGACAACAGTTCATGGTTTTTCTTCAAAAGGAACTTAAGTTTAAAACCCTTGCCCAGGTAGAAATTGCTTCCAGATTAATATCCTTTCTATCTGTCATCATTTTGGCATTCCTGGACTATGGAGTGTATGCACTTGCGGTAAGCACACCTGTTTACGCTCTATGCAGCTCCATTGGTTATAATATCACAGGAAGAAAGTATTACCATCCGGAGTTTTTTTTCAGTTTCCAAAGAGTTAAGGCGTACCTCAATTTTGGGTTGTTTCAAATGGGAGATAAATTCCTGAATTACTTTGCTTTGCAAACAGATACCATTTTAATCGGAAAAATATTAGGAATCGAAATTCTAGGAACTTATAATATTGCCAAAGACCTCACAAGCAAACCCTATATGATTATCAATCCGATAATTACCAGAGTGACCTTCCCGGTGATGTCAAAAATAAACCATGACATCCCCAAATTAAAACTGATTTTTCTCAAAACACTGAATTATCTTTCTTACATCAATATTCTGATCTACCTGCTGATAATTGTGTTAGCCGAACCTTTGGTACTTGTTTTATTTGGTCCTAAATGGGTGGATGCAATTCCATTGATTCAGATACTTGCCCTTACCTTCGTATTCAGGTCTTTCGGAAGCCCAGCCGGGAGTCTCTTACTCTCATTCGGAAAAGCAAAAAAAGCCTTTGTCTGGAATTTGCTTGTCTTCATATTGTATCCGATTTCTATTTTTACGGGAAGCAATTGGGGAATTACCGGAATTGCAGTCGGAACAATGCTACTTCAGGTTGTCTTGTTCATCCCGAATTGGAAAATGAACGTCCATCCACTTATAAAAGTTAGCTTTTCTGAGTATATCGCTGTTTATAGTAAACCATTTTTACTCTCAATAATAGCAGCAATTCCATGTTATCTCTTATTGATGATTACAGGAAATTCTCTTTGGTCGATGCTTGTAATAAGTCTATTATTTGCCACACTTTTTTTCTGGCTTGCTTTGAAATTTGAGCGCATCCTGATAAGTGATGCATTTAGTTTTTTACCGGATAAAATTAAGAAAATGAGGATTTTAATTAATTTAAAGGACCGGATCAATTGAGTATTCGATTGGGGTATATTGATTATGAAAATAGGTATTGTAACAGTTTGGTTTGAGCGAGGCGCAGGATATGTTTCCCAACAATATAAAAAAATGCTGGAACAGGAACATGAAGTTTATGTTTATGCCAGAGGTGGTGAGTATTTTGCAAAAAATGATGAACACTGGGACAATGAGAAAATAACCTGGGATAACTATTCCTATTTCAGAGTACCTACTTTTTTGAACCTTAAAAGATTTGAAAAGTGGATATCGGATAATGAAATCGAGATTGTTTTTTTTAATGAGCAGCATTGGTGGCTTCCTGTAGCACTCTGCAATGAATTAGGAGTTAAAACAGGTTCGTACATTGATTACTATACAAAAGAAACCATTCCGCTTTTTAAAAATTACGACTTTCTGATATGCAATACAAAAAGGCATTATGAAGCATTTTCATGGCATCCGCAATGTTTCTTTGTTCCATGGGGAACGGATGTCGACCTTTTTAAACCTCAAATTACAACAGCGGATAAAAACGCCAAAATTCGTTTTTTTCATTCTGCAGGTTTCAATCCTTATCGCAAAGGAACAGACCTCATCATCAAAGCATTCAATCAAATTGATTCATCGGATGCAAAACTAATTGTTCATACCCAGGTAGATCTAGGAATTTATTTTCCTGACTTAGAAGCAACTATTGAAAAACTGACCAGGAATAATCAATTGGAAATTCATACGAAAACAGTTACAGCTCCCGGATTATATCATCTTGGAAATGTTTATGTATACCCTTCCAGATTAGATGGAATCGGATTAACTATGTCAGAGGCTCTGGCTTGCGGATTGCCTTTAATTGCATCGGATTGTCCACCAATGAATGAATTCATTGTAGAGGGGGAAAATGGGAAATTAGTCTCAATTGATTCTTATGGGATGAGAAAAGACGGGTATTATTGGCCAGAATGCTACCCATCCGTAAATTCATTGAAAGAAGCAATGGAGTTTTATACTCAACACGAAGATCTAATCGAAATATTTCAGCAAAAAGCCCGATCTTATGCTGTTGAAAACCTGGACTGGAAGACAAACGGAAAAGTTATTAATTCTTTATTCTCTTCCCTAAAAATTAGTGAAGGTAAAGATCCTGAATCGATTAAAAATTTTGAAAACAATCGCTATTTCTATAAAAAAAGAACTTCCCTGAAGTTGATCTGGTTTACCTTTTTTAAAGTAAAACCATTTGCAAAAAAGGCTATTCGGTTTACTAAAAAAGTCATTCGATCTAAAAAATAAATTGTTTTAGGAAACATGGAGTACTTAACACATTTCTTCTCAAACATAACCGGCATATTCTACCTGCTCATCTGGCTCGTGGCACTTATTTCTGTTATCGAGAAGAAAAAACTCGTTAAGTTTTGGTCGATAGTAATGATACTTTCCTTTTCCTTCATTTTTTTAGGGCTAAGAAATGAAACTTCGGGAACTGATACAATGAGCTACGTGAAGTATTTTAACTCAGACAAATCAAATGATGGGTTTGAGTTGTTGTACAATGGTTTTACTTACCTGCTTCGTTTGGTCACAGGGTCAACCGGATTTATCTTTGCAAATGTCTTCATACAGATACTGCTTATCATACTGATTTGCCGTGCAATGAAACTTCAGAATACCGTTCTTGTGCTTTTGGCCTACATAAGCTTTTTACCTGGTTTCGATATGCTGACAAATGGTTTGAGACAAGGATTATCAACATGCATTGTTACCTTGATTTTTGTATTGGCTTATCAGCGGCAGGTAATTCCTAAAATTGCAGCTTTCCTTGTAGTAATTCTGCACAAATCAGCACTCCCTTTTGGACTCTTCTATTTCTTAGCATGGATTAAAAATGAAAAATGGATGTTCAAAATAATTAACCTGATGGCGATTGTTTTTATCACATTGATCGTTTTATGGCACGGAATTAATCTTACAGACAGTTTATCAGGTCTAACAACAATCCTATCGCTTCCTATGTTTGATGTCGACCAAAGTGTTGGAAATAAATTCAATATATACTTAATATCGGAACAACAGATTCTTTCCGGACTATTTAAATATTATTTCTTACTTATTCTGGCAGGGTTTTTGGGTACATTCTATCTCTATCGAAAACAGGTGAAATCATTAACCAATAGACGCCCCATATTATTATTTGCAATGTTGGTATTCTTTCTTGCCATACCTTACGCTCTAATTTGGCAAAGTCCGTATTCTTACAGATTTATGTATAGTGCTTTCTTACCAGGATTGGTATTTTGTGTAAAATTGATAGAAATCGAAAACCGAAAAAAACATCTTATCTACATGCTCGGAATCTTATTTGTTTCTGCTATACTAACCTATGGAAGTAATACCTATTTGAACTTCAATTATATTTTTACCTGAGAATGAACAATCTGGTCGTTATTCCCTTTCATGATTATAAAGTGTCTTTGCGAGAAGGTTTCAGAACCCGTGATGCACATCTATACGAGCATTTTATGAAAAATCATGATTTGGATAAAATTGTGATTGTTAACAGACCTACTTCATTGGCCGAGGTTCTTCTCAAAAGGAAAAAGATACGCACGCTTCAACGGGTGATCTATAAAAACGATTTCTGTTATCTACAACAGTTAAATGAAAAAGTTTATATCATTGATTTTTTCGTTTTTGATTTTTTATCCGTTATTCGCAAAAGACATGCTTGGTTGCCCTTTATATATTCGAAAAAGAAAACAGCTACAAAAATCAAACAAATGCTGGATCAAATAGGAATTCAGCATTTCGGAGTATACATGTCTGCTCCATTTTCCGTTGAAACAGCAATGAATCTTAAAGCAGATGTAAAAGTATTGGATGCCGTAGATAATTTTGCAAAGTACAAAAACTGGAATTATTTTAACAATACCATTGTTTCATTATATGAAACTGCCAAACAACATTTCGATTTTATTTTTGTTAATTCACAGGACACCTATAATTACTTGAAACCAAAGTGTAAAGCTTTTTTGAAACTGGAGCCAAATGGGGTTGACTTTGATAAATTCCATGGAACCTTCCCCAAACCTGCAGATATTCCTTCAGGTAAAATTGTAGGTTATGCTGGTAAAATACAGCGTATGTTTAATGCTGGGATACTTATGAAACTAGCAAAAACACACCCTGATGTTCATTTCGTATTAATCGGGAAATTCCTGGATCCGGATTGGAAGAAAAAACATTGGATAAATGGGATGTCAAATCTTAAAAACATCCATTTTCTAGGAGATAAGCAGTACAATACCCTACCAGCTTATTACCACGCTTTTAATATTTGCATTATTCCATACTACATAGAAGAACAGCACGGAGGAGATCCCATCAAATTTTATGAATATATGGCATGCAATAAACCAATTGTATCAACGGATATTGGTAATATTAAAAAATACAATAATGATAAATCCATTTTTATTTGCAAGAATGAAGAAGAGTTCATTGAAAAAACAGGACTCTTAATCTCCCAACTTCCCATCATGAATATTCAGTATGAATTACCGTCTGAAATTACGTGGGAAGTAATTGCATCAGGAATGATCGATCAGATGTTCAAATTTCACAGATCGTCGGATTTAAACATCATTTAAATTACCCCAATGATGAGGAAGAATATGAAGAAAATAGCCATCATTGGCTCGGCAGGTATTCCTGCAAATTATGGAGGATTTGAAACTCTGGCAGAGCAGTTGATAAACTATTTAGGCAAAGATTTCAATTTTACAGTGTATTGCAGTACCAAAAATTACAAGCAAAAACAAAAGAATTACAAAGAAGCTGACTTGAAATATATCCCTCTCAATGCAAATGGTATTCAAAGTATTCCCTACGATGTGGTATCTGTTTTACATGCTGTTTTTTCACACAAGACTATTCTTATGCTAGGCGTATCAGGAGCTTTAATATTACCTTTATTGAAAATCCTGACCCGCCGTAAATACATTGTTCATTTGGATGGTTTGGAATGGAAAAGAGATAAATGGGGAAAAACCGCAAAAAAATTTCTTCGTCTGTCTGAAGCTGTCGCTGTAAAATGGTCTGATGAACTTATAGCGGATAATATTGAAATACAACGTTATTTGCAAAATCAATATGGAAAATCCAGCTGGTTGATTGAATATGGAGCAGACCATGTGAACACAGTTTCATCTAACGTCAATGATATTAAACTTCCTGAAGATTACGCATTCGGAGTTTGTAGGATAGAACCGGAAAACAATATCCATTTAATTCTTGAAGCCTTTTCGCAATTACCATCTGTAAACCTGGTTATGGTGGGAAACTGGAAAAATAGCATCTACGGACAAAATTTACTAAAAAAGTTTGACTCCTTTTCTAACCTGTATATGCTTGATCCTATTTATGATACCGGAAAACTGAATACTTTAAGAAATACATGTTGGGTATATATTCATGGGCACAGTGCCGGTGGTACAAACCCATCACTAGTGGAAGCGATGTACTTATCTCTGCCGATCATAGCTTTTGATGTACCCTACAATAGAGAAACAACGGAAAATAAAGCCGACTATTTTTCGGATATATCCACTTTAAGAAGATTGGTCAAGCTTCCCTCCGCTTCTTTTATTCAAAATGGAAAAGATATGAGAGTAATCGCAGAAAATCGTTATACATGGGAAATTGTTTCAAAAAAATATCAAGTACTTTTATCAGAGACACTGAATCGTTAAAATACTAATGCAATTGCCCCCCCTGTATTCGGTGTAATAGCAACTCGAATAAAGGAAAAAACCATGCAAAGCGAAAAGTGACGGGGAAATACCTATCATTTTATTAATTGAAATTAAATGTGTAAATTTGCACTGGTGAATTTGGTGAAGACTCCGGGGAATTTCCCGAATCGGAAATTCGGAAACCAAATTCAAACCTGAAAATAACAAATCGGTTAAACAAACGAAGACTTGCCATTTGGCCCCTTCAAATAAACACCTAAATATCAGCTCAATAGAAATTTTCACCTATTGAGAACTGCAACTTCCACTATAAAATGCGTAAAAGTGGCATAACAATTGTTAACGCTGTATGCGAAGGAATATCCATTGCAGAAGATATGTTTACAAAGATTTTTACCGCATCTTAAAGATGCCCATAGTGATTGATTATGATGAAAAAAATACTTTCAAAGAAAACTATTTTAACCGGGAACTAATTTTACACCAATTTGTTCGGTAGAAAAGTAGCAGCATATTTGTTAAAATATTAAAAAAATAGTACATTACAAACAACCTTAAGCCATAAATGAATGTTTTAACTCACAGAGTGTTAAATAATTGAATATGCATTTAAAATGAATTACCTTTCGCACATGAGTTACCCATTTATTCACGGAATAATTGCGTTTGTATTATCAGTATTGGTAACGGCATATCTGGTCCCCAAGATTATTAAAATTGTCCGTTTCAAAAAATTGATGGACTCCCCCAATGAACGCAGCTCGCATTCAGTGGCTACTCCAAGTCTCGGAGGAATGGCTTTCTTCATTGTGCTAATGCTTTCCTTGTATTTCAACCATACTTATGATACCTTCGGTGTCTCAACCAGTATTTATCCGGCTTTAACAATCCTTTTCTTTCTGGGATTGAAAGATGATTTGGTCATACTTTCGCCATTGACAAAGCTTATCGGGCAATCCGCCGCATCTCTTTTTATACTCATGAACCCCAAATTTGCCATTCATTCGCTTCATGGTTTTTTGAATATTGATCATTTAAATCATTGGGCCGGGATCGGCGTAGGTTTTCTGATTATGCTGGCAGTTATTAATGCATTCAATTTGATTGATGGGATTGACGGACTTGCCGCTTCAATCGGAATCATTGCGTTTTCAGGTTTTTCAGTAGTATTCTTCTTTGCAGAACGTTATTTCTTCGGACTTACATCACTGGTGATGGTCGGCATACTGACTGGTTTTCTGTTTTTTAATCTTTCAACCAGGAACAGGATATTTATGGGGGATACCGGTTCGATGCTGATTGGTTTCATGGTTGGTCTTATGTCTGTCCGTTTTCTGGCACTTGACACCGAATCCCTGAACAAACTTCCTTTTAATGCCGTAGATATTCCTATTGTTATCATTTCGTTTATCATTATTCCGTTATTTGATACTGCACGTGTCTTTACAATTCGCCTGCTGCACGGAAGGAGTCCGTTTTCAGCAGATAGGAACCATGTGCATCACATATTGATTGATGCATTCAAGATATCCCATCGCAAAGCGAGTTTTCTCATTGCTTCGGTAAATATCTGTTGTGTTCTGGTATTCTCTCTGCTATTGAAACTCACTAATACCTACTTAGCCTCTACAGTAATATTAATGTTTGCAGGACTAGCGGTTTTTTTCCTCTATAAGATTAAGCCGGTTGTTATCAAGGGACGAGTGATCTCCCGAGCTACAATAAAAAAAAAACGCAGAAAATTAAAACCTTACAGGAAATTGAAATATCAAAAAAATTCTCCCGATCAAATTAAACGTATTTACCCGTCTAAGGGGAATTTACTGAAGTAATTTGTATATTTGCCATGAATTTCTTTAATCTTACAAGGATGCCTAAAATTAGGATTCCCCTAATAATTTCCACCTTTTTTCTTATCATGCTTAGCGTTTCATGCAGAACCGCCAAAAAAGTGGTATACTTCCAGAATTTAGAAAGCGACAGTTTGGTTGTTTCTATGCCCAGTTTCACCCCAATCTTTAAACAGGATGATTTTCTATCAATCATTGTAACCGGTGAAGATTTGGAAGCTGCTAAAATATATAACCTGCCTGCAACTGTTGCAACAAACCAGGGATACACAATAGGGAACCCCGCAATGTATGGGTATTTGGTGAATTCTAAAGGAGAAATTTCCTTACCTGTTTTGGGGAAAATAAAAGCTGAAGGTAAAAGCAGAGTTGAGCTCGAAGAAGAAATTGTAGCGCTGTTAGATGGCCATCTGAAAAATCCTACCGTACAGATCCAAATTTTGAACTTTAAAGTAACTGTCCTTGGGGATGTAAAATCACCGGGAACATTCAAAATTCCTAATGAACGAATTACAGTACTAGAGGCTATTGGTCTTGCGGGTGACTTAAGAATGTCCGGAGAAAGAGAGAATATTAAAGTCATTCGCGATTCAAGTGGTGTTAAAAAAGAATACATGATTGATCTCACCACAAAAGATGTTTTCCGATCTCCGGCGTATTACCTTCAACAGAATGATGTTGTCTATGTTCAACCGAACGTTGCTGCCAGGTCAGAGGGTACCTTTTGGAAAACTACGGGACCAATCTTTATTTCAATTACTTCTCTAGTAATAACCACAATTTCAATTATTGCCAGATAATGAAACAGGAAGAATCCGTTTATAAAGTTCGTGGAAACGAAGAAAACTCTGTATCCTTGAGAGAATTACTGGATAAATACTTCATTTATTGGAGGTGGCTGGTTTCCTCAGTGATTGTTTTCCTGGTTTTGGGCTGGATTTATGCCAGGTACCAAACACCCAGTTACGAAAGTATCGCAACTGTTTTAATTGAACAGGAAAAAAATTCCGGAATGGCTTCCGAAGAAATCGGCATGCTCAAAGACCTTGGCTTAACAAGCGGAGGTGGCGTGTTGGAAGATGAAATTGAACTCTACAAATCTCGCTCATTGATGGAACGGGTTGTCCGCGATCTTCACTTGCACTGGAAATACCAGATCGTAGGCACAAAAACGGGCTTGGTGCGTTCTGAGTTATATGAAACCAATCCTATCAGGATTCGATCGGTTGAAGCCGACAGTCTATACTATGATAAGCAGTATGAATTTGAAATCACACTGACTTCGGGGAGTGAATATACCATTACTGCCGGAAACGCATTAGTGGGTGAGAATTATAAATATGGAGCCGTCCTTCAATTACCGACGGGAAAAATAATATTGGAAAAAACCAATGATTTTAAATCCTTTTGGATTGGACGTAGAATCCTCATCAATGTTTCCCCTGTTTCTGAAGTTGCAACAGAAATCCGTAAGAACCTGTGGGTAGAAGCTGCAAGTAAGGACGCTAATATCCTTGTTCTTAAAGTAAAAGGACATAATGTTGAAAAGAACAACGCTATATTAAATAAAATCATTGCTGTCCACCAGGAAAATGCTATTAACAACAAGAACGAGGTCGTAAAGAATACCACGGCATTCATCAATGACCGCATGAAATTCATTGCAGCTGAACTTACGGATGTTGAAAAGAAAGGGGAAGATTATAAATCCGAGCACCATTTAGTAGATGTAACAACCGATGCCGCTACCTATCTTACGAAAGAGAGTGAAATCGAGAAAAAAGTGGTTGAAGCAAGCATAGAAATGAGCCTTGCGGATTTCATGAATGAAGTCATTTCCAGGCAAAACGGATATGAACAACTCTTACCGGCTAACCTTGGATTCAAAGACCCGGCGATAGTAGAAATGACCAATCAATACAATACCTTGGTTTTAGAGCGAAATCGTTTACGTGAAACCAGCGGAAATAAACATCCGGGGGTTGCCCGTATTGAATCACAATTATCGAGTTTACGCTCATCTTTGGAAAATAGTTTACGGAACATGCGGAATTCTTCACAAATGGAACTCAAGAAATTGAAAAGTGAAGAGCAGATTTATCAATCTAAAATTTCGTCTATTCCTCAGTTTGAAAGAGAGTATCGGGATATATTTCGCCAGCAGCAGATCAAGGAGAGTTTGTACCTGTTCCTTTTGCAGAAAAGAGAACAAAATGAAATTTCGTTGGCGGCAACCGTTGCTAATTCACGTGTCATTGATACGGCTTACAGTACCGGCATTCCAGTTGCCCCGAAAAAAACATTGATTTACCTGGTCTCTTTACTGCTTGGCCTCGTCGTTCCTATCGGGATCATCTATTTGCGAACGTTATTGAATAACAAAATTGTTTCTCGTACTGACCTGGAAAATTCGGGATTGACTGTTGTAGGTGTAATTCCTGAAGAAAAGGATAAGGATAAGTTAATGGTACTGAGCCATCCACAGTCAAGTATCTCCGAAGCTTTCAGAGTATTGAGGACCAATCTTTCTTTTGTAAGTTCCTCCGAAAATAAAGGATGCAAAGTTATCGGTATTACATCAAGCGTAAGTGGCGAAGGAAAATCTTTAACTTCAGTAAACATGGCCTTTATGTTTGCCGCCACCGGTAAAAAGGTGCTATTAATGGGACTGGACTTAAGAAAGCCGCGAATCCATGAAATTCTGGAACTGAAAAAAATACCCGGCTTGTCAAACTATCTGGCAAATCAGGAGTTGAGAGCAGAAGAAATTGTCCTTACTCATGAATTTCAGGGTCAAACCATCAGTATTGTTCAGGCTGGAGATATTCCACCGAATCCAAGTGAGTTATTGATGAGCCACCGATTGGATGAACTCATTGAGAATTTACGTAAAGAATTTGATTATATTATTTTGGATAATGCCCCGGTTGGTCTGGTCATCGATGCAGTTAATACCAATCGTCTTACGGATGTGACACTTTATATCATTCGTTCGGGGATGATCGATAAGCGTTATCAGAGCCATATCATAGAGCTCAAAACCCAGGGAAAACTAAAGAATCTTTATGTCATGATGAATGCCGTGAAGAACAATTTAGGCGGAGGTTATTCCTATTCTTATTCTTATGGTTACGGAGAAAATACGGGCAAAAAAGTCTGGTGGAAACGCTTGTTAGGTATCGGTAAATAAGAGAACACTGAAGATAGATCGATAATCCCCTAGTACCAAAGGGGATTATTTTAATTTTTCATTATTCTTGTGTCGTAAAGCATCTCTGCCTGTTTTCTTAGCAAGGTTCTTTTCCAAGGCTTCTTCCAAATCCACCCCGGTTTGATTTGCCAGGCAAATCAGCACAAAAAGCACATCGGCTAATTCGTCTCCCAAATCCTTGCCTTTGTCACTCTCCTTTTCGCTTTGTTCACCATACCTTCGGGCAATGATACGGGCAACCTCCCCCACTTCCTCAGTAAGCATAGCCATATTTGTTAATTCATTGAAATAACGGACTCCGACTTCTTTGATCCATTGGTCTACTTTTCGCTGTGCTTCTGAAATTTCCATTATTCCCTGTTCTTTGAATCGATTAGTATAGTAACCGGTCCGTCATTTAACAATTCTACCTTCATATCCGCCCCGAAAGATCCGCATTGTACGGTTTTACCCAAAGTGATTTCTGATTTCCGGATAAACATTTCATACAATGGAATTGCCTGTTCGGGCCGGGCTGCTGCAATAAAACCGGGTCTATTTCCTTTTTTTGTCGATGCATGCAAAGTAAATTGGCTAACCACAAGCAGATCACCCTGAATATCTTGCAGAGAACAATTCATTTTCCCTTCCTCGTCGGAAAATATACGCATTTGCAACGTTTTTGGTACCAACCAATCCACATCTTCTTCCGAATCCGATTGTTCGATTCCTAAAAGAACCAATATACCCTTTCCTATTCGGCCGATGATTTGATTTTCTACCGTTACACTTGCATTTGAAACCCGTTGAATGACTAGTCGCATGGTCAAATATAGGGATTGTCGGATAATTTGTATTTAGCATATGAGGAAAGTTTTAACAACCCTATTTTTCAACATCTGAACATCGCTATATAGCGATATTCAAATTTTTCTATTTCCGGATATTTTCCTATTCCAATCCCCGCTTATTCCTACGATGCACATCTTCGTCATCACCATTCATCAACTGCAGATAGGTAAAATAACGGCTTTCATAGATTTCACCGTTTTTAACCGCTTCCTTAACAGCACAAGCCGGTTCATTCAAATGCTGACAATTGTGGAACTTACATTGACCTATTAATTCACGCATTTCGGGAAAGTAATGTGAAATAACCTCTTTATCCAGATCTACAATTCCAAAAGCACGGATTCCGGGTGTATCAATAATAAAACCACCTGATTGCAGCGGGTGCATTTCTGCAAAAGTAGTGGTATGCTGTCCTTGATGATGAGCGGATGAAATCTCTCCTACCCGAAGATCCAGGTTAGGATCCAGCGCATTTACCAAAGTACTTTTCCCGGTTCCCGAATGTCCGGCGATCATGACCTGATGGTCCTTAATCTCTTCTCTCAGGAAGTCGATGTCTTTTTCATTGGTTGCTGAGATTGCATGACAGGGATAACCGACCGATTCGTACATAAACATAATTGCTTTCAGATCAAGTAAACCTTCATCATCCAGCAAATCCACTTTATTAAATATCAAAGTTGTTGGTATACGGAAAGATTCGGCGGCAACCAGGAAGCGGTCAATAAACACAAAATGCGTTTCAGGATATTTCAATGTAACCATCAGGTAAGCACGGTCAATGTTGGCTGCCAGAATGTGCATCTGCTTACTCAAATTCGTGCTCTTACGAACAATGTAGTTTTCACGAAGTTCATAATCCACAATTACCCGCTTTCCTTCCTCATCGCTTTTCGGATCTAAAATCACGATATCTCCGACTGCAATCGGGTTGGTTGTTTTTAATCCTTCCAGTTTCAGCCTTCCGCGGACTCTGCACTCCACAACTTCACCGGTAGGTATTAATACCTGGTACCACTTTCCTGTTGACTTTAAAACCCTTCCACGAAGATTATCACTCATACCGCAAAATTACCGAAAGGTATTGTAACCGCAAAGAGTGACAAAGAGTGAAAAGGTTCTGCAAAATGAAACATTCCCTCTTTCATTACCTCAAAGAGAAGGAGAACGTATAATGAACGATTCAAAAATCTTTGCGCTCTTGCATTCTCCTATGTTTGTATCATCA
>DJFP01000248.1:18619-38799 GCA_002432565.1 Flavobacteriales bacterium UBA5869 | reverse complement strand
GATGTGCCCGAGCATGGGGGAATGACTTAGCTGGTTCATAGTTTCGTAGTTGGAAATAAATGCCCCGATCGGTAAACCGCCGCCAAGTGCCTTCCCAAGTGTGAGAACGTCCGGAACGACCCCGCTGTGCTCGAATGCGAACATTTTCCCGGTTCTTCCCATGCCGCACTGGATTTCGTCGAAGATCAGGAGTGCGCCGACTTCATCGCAGCGTTTACGAAGTGCTCGCAGGAATTCATCGGAAGCTTTTCGCACTCCGGCATCGCCCTGAACGGTTTCAAGGATGACTCCTGCGGTTCTTTTAGTGATCCGCTCCAGGTCTGCAATTTCATTTAAGCGAATGAAATCGACATCCGGTAAGAGCGGGCGGAAGGGTGTTTTCTTAATTTCGTTTGCAGAAACACTTAAGGAGCCGTGTGTGTTTCCATGGTAAGAACCTTTGAAAGCAATTAATTGGGTTCGTCCTGTAACGCGTTTTGCCAGTTTTAATGCGGCTTCATTGGCTTCCGTGCCTGAATTTACAGGGTAAACACAATCGAGTGCTTCAGGAAGGAATTTCCGAAGTAAGCGGGCCATTTCCAGGGAAGCATCCTGGATAAATTCTCCGTAAACCATTACGTGGAGGTATTTATCCAATTGTTCGCGGATGCGTTTGATGACCTGTGGGTGGCGGTTCCCAATGTTTGTAACTGAAACACCTGAAATCATGTCGGTGTAGCGTTTCCCTGATTTATCGTAAATGAAAATCCCTTCCGCCGATTCAACATCAATTAAATAGGGGAAGGGATTTGTTTGTCCTAAATGTTTTAAAAAATCTTCTTTACGGTCTGCCTCCATGCGGTTTTCTCTCTTGCGGACCTCCTTCCCGGCGTTCTTTCAACCGTTCAAGGAGCACCCGTCTGAATTCATGTTCCAAACTTAAGAGTTTTAGGGTTCTTTTTTCGCCAATGAGCTTAATAAATTTTTCGCTGTACTCTTTTTTGATGTCGAGTTCTTTCTGTTCATTCTCAAAAAGAGTATTCAGCTTTTTCTTAGCATCTTCATTGGAGATTTTGTCTTCCGAATCCCTCATTTCATGATTGATCTTGCGGCAGGTTTGACGAGCTTCCTTCATCTTATCTTCCATTTCGTTGTAAACCGGCCAGAATTTTTCAGCTTCGGCAGAAGTGAGGTTTAATTCTTTGGTGATGAAACCAACTTTCAGGGCTTCAATCTTTTCGTCTTTTTCCTTATCCTCTCCGGGCCCTTGCCCGAATGCAGCAGTGGTGATCACCAGGGGAAGGAAGATCCACGCAATTTTTTGTAACATTTTCATTTCTTTCTCTTTAGATTCCGTCCCGCACATGCGGGATCGGAGGCGTTTAACTTTCGATGAGTAAATATTCGTCCAATTCACCGTCCCGATAGGTATCGGGATCATTGTTCAGATAGTCCAGGATCTCTTCGTCTTTGATATGATCCAGCAGCGGAGATTTCGAAGTGAAATTATCGGTGTTTTCTGTTGCAGAAGCCTCGTCGCGGTTTTCTGTGACTTCCGGATTCACCATTGCATCTTTGCTTAGATGAGCGGTAATTGCTTCAGTATCCAGATCTTCGATGTTTTCATCCAGGTACTTATAAATCTCTTCATTGCTTACGGAAGACAAATTGATCGGTTCCGGATTTGCTGATGGATCCGTATGGTTATTCCAGGGAAAAAGAAGGGCGAACGCCAGAATTGCTGCAGCTGATCCCCAAACGTACCAACGGCGATACATGGAGATAATTCCCGGTCGTTCCTTCAGCTTATCACCTTTCCCAGGTAAGGCCTCAGTCTTTCCGCCTCGGCGGACAGGTGCTTCCTCTTCTTTTAAACTATTATTTCTGACTTCAGTAAGGATATTCTTCTTCAATTCTTCAAAATACAAGTCTGAAGGTATTTGAATCGGGTTTACCTGTAAATCATCAATAATATGTTTGTCCTCCTGGTTCATAACTCTAAGATTACAAGTTCGTTCAATGGTTTAATTTTCCTTTTAAAAATTCTTCGATTTTTCCAACAGCATGAAAGTAATTGGCTTTTAATCCGCCGACAGAACCGCCTGTTAGTTTGGCTATTTCTTCGTACTTCATATCTTCAAAGTATTTATATTCAAAGACCATGCGTTGTTTTTCAGGCAAGGTTTCAACAGCTTCAAAAAGGAGTTTGGATATTTCTTCGGAAGATAACTTTCCGTAATGTTCCGATTGATGGGAGAAAGAAACAATCGGTTCCTGTATGTCGAGACTTTTATGTTTGTTCTCTTTTTTCAGGAAATGG
This sequence comes from Flavobacteriales bacterium UBA5869, assembly GCA_002432565.1. Taxonomy (GTDB): domain Bacteria; phylum Bacteroidota; class Bacteroidia; order Flavobacteriales_D; family Crocinitomicaceae; genus Fluviicola. The sequence goes on along the minus strand of DJFP01000248.1, from coordinate 36,500 downwards.
ATGGTTTCATTGTATGCGATGCGGTATATCCATGAAAAAAGGGCACTGTTTCCCTGGAATTGTTTTCGATTGTTCCAAACCTTGATGAAAACTTCCTGCAGGATATCGTTGGTAATCTCGTGATTATTGATCCAGCGCCGGATAGTAGTATAAAGCCTTTTGCTGTGAAGATCTACGATCCAGGTAAAAGCTTTGTAAGCCAAATCATCATCCCGATGAAAATAAGAAATNNATAGTATTTTCATCGGGAATTTGACTCATATTTTTATTTGCGTTTTAGTACTTTTTTAACTGCTTCAACAATGTTCGGAGTATCCAAACCGTATTTTACCATTAGCTCATCCGGTGTTCCCGATTCTCCGAATGTATCGTTTACTCCGACATATTCCTGCGGCAAAGGCATGTGGCGTGAAAGTACTTGTGCCACAGCATCACCCAAACCACCGTTTAACATATGTTCTTCAGCAGTAACAACACATTTGGTTTTGCCAACAGAGTCTAGGATTGCTTTTTCATCCAAAGGTTTAATCGTGTGCATATTTATTACTTCAGCACTGATTCCCTGCTCAGCTAATTGCTGTGCCGCTTCGATGGATTTCCATACTAAATGTCCGCAAGCGATGATGGTAACATCTGTTCCTTCGATCAAAATATCAGCTTTACCGATGGTGAATTTTGCATCCGGTTGAATGAAGATAGGAACTACAGGTCTTCCGAATCGCAGGTAAACAGGTCCTTTGTGATCGGCAATTGCCATAGTAGCCTGTTTTGTTTGATTGAAATCGCAAGGAACGATTACTGTCATGTGTGGCAACATGCGCATCATCCCGATATCTTCCAGGATTTGGTGTGTTGCACCGTCTTCACCCAATGTCAGACCGGCGTGGGAAGCACAAATTTTCACATTCTTTTGAGAATACGCAACCGATTGGCGGATCTGGTCGTAAACACGACCTGTGGAAAAATTTGCGAAAGTCCCTGTATAAGGAATTTTCCCACCGATAGTCATACCGGCTGCCATCCCGATCATGTTTGCCTCTGCAATTCCAGCCTGGAAAAATCGATCCGGAAATTCTTTCAGGAATGCGTCCATTTTAAGAGATCCTGTCAAATCCGCGCACAATGCTACTACATCCGGATTCTGACGACCGATTTCTAATAAACCTTCACCAAAACCAGATCTGGTATCTTTCTTTCCTAAAATTTCAAATTGCTTCATTGTTATAGATTAATCGAAGTTGTTTTATTGGATTGTATTTTAAATTTCTTTTCTACCGTGTAGGTCGTTGATCTCAATTGCTTTTGCCTGTAAACAATCCGGTAATTTCCTGGCTGAAGGTATACTAATCCTTTCAGGTTAACCTGGTCCAGGTTGCATACCCAATCCAGTTTACCGTTGTCACTTTCTAAAAATAGTTGAGCGGCAATCATTTTGGTTGCGTTGTAACTTAATTGACCGGGAGCAGGCAGATCGATCGTTTCCGTACCGCTTTGTACCACATTTACAGTGTGATAAATGCGTGGCAGCGTAAGTATTTCAATTTCATATTCCCCGACAATATATTTATCCGTTGAACCTACCAGCTGGGAGTTTAAGGTCAGCTGATCGGATTTTTTGTAGATCCGGGAAATCACCTGGTAGGGACTGGTAGCATTTGTAAAGCGCAGTTTGATAAATCCTTGCGGACAATCGACAGGAATAACGTTGTGGGTATTTTTTATAATTCCGATGTTGTTTTTGAAGACTTTCGGAATGGTATTTACAACCAGGTCATACCTGAAGTTCGGGTCCATGGTCAATGTGTCGGGATTTCCCTGGCGGTCGAGCGTATGTACAAAGGTGTACATCAATTCTTTTGTTCCCGCTTTATATAACAACATTGTTACATCCGTTTCATTCGGAACCTTGTGGATATTATTGAGGTTGATCTGTACAGTTGTATTAATAACAGCTTTTGACACAACTGTTTTCAAAACATTTCTGAAAGCTTCTTTCGTTTCTGCTTCCATGTAGCTTCCTATACATTTGAATTGGTCGAGGTAGGAAATATCCAGTCCCAAACCGATTACGAAAGGAGTTACTTTCACGCCTTTGTCGTGCAGTTTTTTTGCAATAACGCAGGGATCGTTGTCACAGGCTTCTAATCCGTCGGTGATTAAAATAATAATATTCCGTGCATTGGTATCCGGAAAATCGGCTGCTGCTGCTTCCAGGGAACGGGCAATAGGAGTAGTACCTTTCGCTAATACGGTTTTGATCTTGTTCCGGACTTTCGTGAAATTATCCGGGCCGAAAGGAACTTCGAGTTTGGTATCATTACAATCCTGGTAAGTTGCTGTAATCGGTGATTGATGCCCGTAAACACGCAGGGCGATTTGCAAATTGGCAGACCCGTTGAGGCTGTCTACTGTTTTAATCAATAGTTCTTTGGCTGCATCAATCCTGGTTTGAGTTCCGTCCCACTTGGCATTCATGGAGTTGGAAGCGTCCAGGATAAACAAAATACGGGTCAGTTTTTGCCCCTGAGCCTGCGAAAAGCTCAAAAAGAAGATGCAAAAAATGACCGCGCAGTATTTCATTAATAATCGCCTAAGGTTTCTTCCAATTGGATTAAAGCTTCCTGTAATTGCTCTACATTCGGAGCTACACCATGCCATTTGTGAGAACCTACCATATAGTCAACTCCCTGACCCATTTCAGTTTTCATAATAATAACAATCGGCTTTCCGTTTCCGGTCATAGTTTTGGCTTTATTCAATGTTTCGAACAGGTCCGGATAACTATGTCCGTCCATTTCCAATACTTCCCATCCAAAAGCCTGCCATTTTCCGCTCAGGTCTCCCAGAGAAAGAACATCTTCCACATCACCGTCGATTTGGCGCCCGTTGTAATCAATGGTAGCAATTAAGTTGTCCACTTTATTTGCGGCAGCATACATGGCAGCTTCCCAGATCTGTCCTTCCTGTAATTCGCCATCGCCATGAAGTGTATAAACTGTTCTGTTATCGTTATTCAATTTCTTAGTCAAAGCTGCACCGATTGCATTGGAAAGGCCTTGTCCGAGAGATCCGGAAGCCATGCGTACACCGGGGATTTTTTTGTCCGTACTTGGGTGTCCCTGCAATCTTGCATTCAACTTACGGAAAGTTGACAACTCATCGATAGGAAAATAACCTGCTCTTGCCAAAACAGAATACCAAACAGGGGAGATGTGTCCATTTGAAAGGAAAAATAAATCTTCATCTTTTCCATCCATAGAGAAATGGTCCGGATTGTGTTTCATCATTTCAAAATAAAGGACTGTTAAGAAGTCTGCACATCCCAAAGAACCTCCCGGATGACCTGAATTTGCTCCAGAAACCATTCGAACGATATCTCTTCTTACCTGTGATGCAATTGCTTGTAATTGTTGAATTTCCATTGTTATTCTTAATAATTTGGCCTTGCAAATCTACCATTTATATTTAGTTCTTTTGATCAGATGGTGTTCTAAAATAGGTTCAATCTGATTTTTTTATTCACATTCGGTCCGATTTAGTTACTCTAAATCCTTGAAAACCTGTTTTTCGGTCAATAAGAAATCTTAGAAACGAATTTGCGTTTCAAAGAATCTACAGAATTTTGGTACAATCCATTTCATTAAAATTAACCCGGGCATGCAACTTTTTCGTAGCTTTAGCCATCTTAAATTCACAATCTCCAATTCAAAAAAATAAAAAATGAACATAAAACAGTTTCTTCTTACCCTAAGCGTCGGGATTTCATCCATGGGTTTCTCACAAGACATTAATTATATGTATTCCCATGAATACGATTCGTTGAAAGCAATCGGTGCATTAACAGGTAATGAAGTGATTCTTTCCGATGAGATGGTTAATCCTGAAGATTTGAAGGGTGTTTATGTGAATGAGTTTTTCATGCCCAAAGCACAGGGATGCAGTGGGTACTTTGCACCTCCGGGGCCAGCATTAGATGTGACTGCAGATGATGATGGATGGGCAATAGTTAGCCCTTTGGTCTTACCTTTTCAATTTTGCTTTTTCGGTGATGTCAAAGATTCTGTTTGGTTGAACAATAATGGTAATATCAGTTTTAATGGTGGAATTAGCGCTTTTAGCTCTACAGCTTTCCCTTCGACAGGGAATGAGATGATCGCTGCTTTCTGGGCAGATTTTGATTTAACTGCAGCAGGCGGAACCATTCATGGTACTGTTACTCCAACAGCAGCTATTTTTAACTGGGTAAATGCTGGTTATTTTAACGGTCAGGGGGATAAACGAAATACCTGTCAAATTGTGATTACTGATGGTACTGATCCATTAATCAATGGAGGTAACGTTGCCATTCATTATGCAGATATGCAATGGACAACAGGTTCGGCTTCACAGGGAGTAAGCGGTTTTGGAGGTATTCCTGCAACTGCAGGGGCAAATCGTGGAAATGGGATCGATTACTTTACGATTGGCCGCTTCGATCATGAAGGAACGGATTATGACGGGCCATTGGGAGCAACTGATGGCGTTAGCTTTTTAGATAACAAGTCTTACTTTTTTGATTTCTGTTCGGTAACAGGGGGGAATGTGCCTCCGGTGCCGATGCAGACAGCTTACTGTGATACATTCCAGGTTTGTGGAATCGGCGATACGTTAGATATTACCTTTCCGTATCTTTCTCCTGAGCTAAACCAGTTAACAACTGTTACTTTTTCGTCACCAACACTTCAAAATATCGTAGTGCTGAACTCGACCACAGCGAATACCGGGTTGTTGACATTGCGCATTATCGGAGATTTGGAAACACCTGGAGTTCACGATTTAACAGTGACAGGTACTGATGACGGTGTGATCCCGGGTGTAACGGATGTATATTATAAAATAAGTGTTAATCATCCGGATTCTGTTTTCCAGACACTTCCTACATTGACTTACGCAAGTTCTTGTCCACCGGTCCAAATTGGATTTACTGAAGCTTACGATGGTTACCAATGGAGCTTAAACAATGCAACAACAGCTACTACAACTTTCAATACAGGTTTTGATGGTATTGTGACCGTAGAATTAGAAAGAGGAGGGTGTAAAATGACAATCGATTCGGCGATCTACATTCCAAATCCACCACAATTCAACTTACAAGGGACTTACACTTACTGCTCTGATGATCAGCATGTGACTTTGACTATTCCGGATTCAGCGGCGCTTTCATCTGCTGACTGGATACTCAGCGGAGATACAATCGGAACGAATTATTCGGAGAATTTAACTGCAGGAACATATACTATCCATATTGTTGATTCAAGTGGTGTTTGTTCAAATGATACTACATTTATAGTGAATAGTGTCTTATCTCCTGTAATCTTTGATGATACGATTGCGTGTGATTTCGCTTTCCAGGTCCAAGGAACAATTTCACCTAGCGGAGGGCTTTGGTCATGTGCGGATACCAGTGTACATTTCTCTGATCCTACGATTTTGAATCCATTGATTACTAATAGCCTTCAGCCAGGAGTATACGAGATTGTTTATACAGATAATATGTGCGGAACAAGGACAACCACCCTGGAATTCATTAACTGGGCTTACGTTACTACGATTGATACCGTGGTTTGTTTCGGGGTGCAGCTGACAACTTCCTGTGGGGATTATCCTCAAAATGATTCATATGTTTGGAGCACCGGAACAATAGGCCCTAACATTACTGCAGGACCAGGTATTTATACGGTTACTGCATCAAATGAATGTAACTCACATTCAGCAACGATGGTCATCGCAGGAAAAGAATGTTATATCAATGCTCCGAACATTATCAGTCTATCATCTACAGTAGGAAATGATAAGTTCACACTTTCTTATGACGGAGTTGAAGAGTTTCATATGACAATCGTGAACAGATGGGGTAACCTCATTGCAGAAATTGATGATGTTGCACATGCCTGGGATGGAAAAGATACAGGTGGTAATGTGGTTGCTGAGGGAACTTACTTCTACAACTTTACTGCGAGACTGTTAACAGGTGAGGAAGTCAAAAAACAAGGATTTGTTCAGGTTTTCCACTAAATAAAAATGATGTTAAAAGGCTCTGTGAAAACAGGGCCTTTTTTATTTTTGTACTTTCAGAAAAGATTACAAACAGCGTATTTAATTTTTACAATAAAACAAATGGAACAACGCATTAGAGTAGGTGTAAACGGATTCGGGAGAATTGGACGTTATTTCAGCAGATTGGCTTTGGCAAACCCGCGAATTGATTTGGTAGCAGTAAATGATCTGGCCCCGGTTGGAACGCTGGTACATTTATTAAAGTATGATTCTGTTCATGGCCGCATGCACGATGAATTTGAAATCAGCGGTAATCAATTGATCTTTAATAAAACCCAACATATTCAATTCCTGCAGCATAAGAACCCGGAAGAAATTCCATGGGGCGAATTGGGAGTTGATATTGTGATTGAATCAACCGGATTGTTCCTGAGTTCTGAAAAAGCAGGCGTTCATTTAAAGTCCGGAGCAAAGCGTGTTATTTTAAGTGCTCCATCGGAAGGTGATGATATTTTTAATGTGGTTCTTGGAGTGAATGACCATTTGTTGACGTCTGAGCACAAGATTGTTAGTAATGCTTCCTGTACAACCAATTCAGCGGCTCCATTGGTAGCAGTTTTAAAAGAATTTTGTGATATTGAAGAAGCATATATTACAACGATTCACAGTTACACTTCTGATCAGCGTTTGCACGACAGTCCGCATAAGGATTTGAGAAGAGCACGTGCTGCAGCTCAGAGTATCGTACCGACTTCAACAGGTGCTGCTAAAGCAATTACCCGAATTTTCCCGGAATTGGAAGGTAAAATGGGGGGGTGTGGTATGCGTGTTCCGGTTCCGGATGGCTCTTTGACTGATTTGACGGTTATTGTAAAAGAAAATCCGCCAACAGTGGAACAGATCAACACAGCTTTCCAAAAGGCCGCTGATTCGCATTTGAAAGGAATTTTGCGTTATACTGCTGATCCGATCGTTTCGGTAGACATTCTTGGGGATCCGAATTCCTGTATTTTTGACAGTGAACTGACTTCTGTGATCGGAAATATGATCAAAGTGGTAGGATGGTACGATAACGAAGCGGGTTTCTCCAATAGACTGATTGATTTGGTGTTGAAACTTGGTTAATCCTGATTATATAAACAAGCAGGCCCGCGATTATTCGCGGGCCTGCTTGTTTATCGTGTTTTGTTTTACATTTTCAATACCCATGCTCCCGGAACGGAACTTTGGATACTTGCAGCCTCAGCAGTTGCTTCATTGAGCGTTGCAAATCCTTTTACGCTTACACGGTACATTCCACCGTTCATAGTTACGGAGGCTTCTCCGAATCCTTTAGCCTGCAGTTTTCCGGCCAATCGGTTTGCATTCGCTTCGGATCCGAAAGATCCGGCAATAATGTGGTAATGTTTTGAACCGTCGAAACTTGCCGTAGAACCAGTGTTTTGAGACTTTGGTTTTGTTACCGGTTTTTTATTAACGGTTATTTCAACCTTTGGCTTTGGAGTTTCCTTCGGCTTTGCTTTCTCTTCTTTTTTCGGTTCTTCCGGTTTTTCAGCCGGAAGCTGGTCTTCTACTATTTGAACCTGGTCTTCAGGGATTGGTTCTGATTCAGCGGAATCCGTATTTGCATCCGGGTCTTCTTCCAGTTGTTTGACTTCCTCGCTTCCTTTTGCGGCATCATCGTTTTCACCGGCTAAGTCAGCCAAAATAGGGAAATCCTTTTTCAGGCTGTCAAATTGTATTGCAATGAAAGTTCCTGCACCCAATACCAGTACCAGGAATCCCCATAAAATATAGGAAAACACGGAAGTTTTTCTTTTTTCCTTTGGAGCTTTCTCTGCTTTAACCGGTTTGTCTTTTTTAGCAGGCTCCTTTTTGGCTTCTTGCTTTACAGGTTCCTTTTTAGGTTCAACTACCGGTGGAACGATCTTTTCAACCTTCGGAGCCTCCGCTTTTGGTTCTTCCACAACCGGAGGAGGTGTTTTTTCAGCTTTAGGTTCTGTTTTTGGTGTCTCTGCAACAGGTGGGACAATTTTCTCAATCTTTGGCTCCACAGGTTTTGGAGCTTCTTTAACCGGTTCAACTACCGGAGGAATTTCGGCTTTAGGTTCTTCTGCTTTTGGAATTGATTCTTCCTTCGGTTTTTCATCTTTACCAGATGAAACCTCAGTCTTCGAAAGCGGTGCTTTCTCTGGTTCTTGTTTAGGGGCTTCGGACGCAATTTGTTGTCCTCCATTGCCTGCAGACCATACTTCGAATGCGATTTCTCCGTCTACTTTTACAAAGCGTCCGAATTGGTACATATCGTAGGAATTCCCCTTATCGAGTTCAGCCGTAACTTCACGAACAAACTTGGAAATCATATTCGAAGCATCATTTTGCTCAATACCTTCCTTACTTGCAATGTGCTTCGCCAGCGTACCGTCATCAAACTTCAGATAAGGCATAAACAAGATCTCTCCGGTTGCTTCATTGGTCACTGTTAATGCTCCAAGTCCCGGAATAATCAATGTTTTAACCTCTTTTAATAGTTGCAGTAAGTAATTGTTCATGATGTGAAGTTTTGGTCTAATTTACAATTTTATCCAAATATGGATGAAAAAGTCATGCTATCTTTTAAACGCACACCTTTTTCAGTTTGTTCTACGGTACAGCATTCATTGACACTGTCGTGCTCTAAAAATAACACAAACTCCCGGTTTGCGGCATTGTCGAGGAATTCTCCTTTTTCACCAAGTGTGATTAACGGACGTGTATCATAACCCATAACATAGGCAAGCGGAATGTGCCCGGTACTCGGAAGCAAATCTGCCATGAAAACGAGGGTTTTATCCTGGTAATGAATATGTGGAATCATCATGCTTTCGGTGTGTCCGTCAACAAACAATACATCAAAATTGTTGAATACCGACTTTGTATAATTCCCCGTTCGTTCTATGAATTTCAACTGACCGCTTTCCTGCAGCGGAAGAATGTTCTCACTTAAAAAAGATGCTTTTTCACGAGCATTGGGTTCAGTAGCCCACTTCCAGTGATTTTCCGTACTCCAGTATATGGCATTTTTGAAAACCGTTTCCAGTTTCGTGCGATCCGAATTCCATTTAACAGCGCCACCACAGTGATCGAAATGAAGATGGGAAAGAAAAACATCGGTTATTTGATCTAAACCGAAGCCGAGTTTGTTCAGGCTTTGTTCCAGCGTTTTGGTATCAGCCAGGTAATAATGAGAAAAGAATTTTTCTGTTTGTTTATCACCGATCCCGGTATCGATTAATATCAATCGGTTTCCGTCTTCTATGAGCAGACAGCGCATAGACCAGGTACACAAATTATTTTCGTCGGCCGGATTTGTCTTTGACCAAAGGCTTTTCGGAACTACTCCGAACATGGCTCCTCCGTCTAATTTAAAGGTACCTGTTTCAATTGGGTAAATCTTCATCTTGTTTTATTTCCGTGTATTTATTCTACTGATGGCGCAGATTTTTTACAGCGAACTAAAATAGGAAATTCGGGGAGTTTAGCAATGGATTATGGACTTTTAACGTCAACTATTTCGGAAATAATTCAGAAGGTCTTTTCCGAATGGAATCGTTTTTACGGGAGTTTTGGAAATTATAGGGGCACGAAGTCCTGTTTTAAATTGTTTTTTCCCCGAGATTATCAGTGCTTCGTCCCAAAGAGCTGATTCAATGAACGAGTTCAGTACAACGGCTCCACCTTCGACCAAAATCGAATGGATATTCATCCGGTATAAAGCTTCCAATATCGATGCAGGCGAGATATCAGTCAATTTTACATATTCGACTTCACGGATTTCTCTCTCTTCCAGCAGGTTGAATAACATTGTTTTTAATCCGTCGGTGAAAACAGCCGCATCATTTGGAGCTTTTAAGTTTGGATCGATAACTATTCTAAGCGGATTTGGTCCTTTGAACGCACGAGTGGTGAGGGAAGGATTGTCATTTTGGATCGTCCGCCAGCCAACCAGGATTGCTTGTTCCGTTGCCCGAAGCTGATGTGTGACCACCTGTGTTTCAGGTTGTGAAATCCAGTGAATTCCCGTTTCCTGTTTTTGTGAACGGTCGATGTCTATAAAACCGTCAGCGGTTTGTGCCCATTTTAAGGTAACATACGGACGTTTTTTGGTGTGAAAGGTAATGAAGCGTTTGTTTAGTTCTTCGGCTTCTTTTTGTAAAATTCCACAAGTGACTTCAATGCCGGCATTTTTAAGCTTTTCTATTCCGCGACCAGATACTTCTGAGAACGGATCGACCTGCGCAATAACCACCCGTTTAAACTGGTGCTTTACCAATAAATCAGCGCAAGGCGGAGTCTTTCCGAAATGAGAGCAGGGTTCAAGTGTTACATATATCGTTGCCTCTTTGAGCAAAGAAAGGTCTTTCACAGAGTTTACGGCATTGACTTCAGCATGTGCTTCTCCGTATTTTTGATGATATCCTTCGCCGATGATCTGGTCACCGAGAACAATCACCGCTCCAACCATCGGATTGGATTTTGTAGCAACACCACCCAGCTTTGCCAGCTGAAGGGCACGAAGCATGTATTTTTCGTCGGAAGTCATTTGTCAAAATTACGAATTCCGAATCAATTGTGCCTTCGACTCCGCTCAGTCATCTCAAAATCTGTTTCGTGTTTTGAAAAAAGGTGGCTGAGCGGAGTCGAAGTTACCTTTTCATTGATTACTTTCGAATCAAATAAACTACTTTGGAAAAAATCACTTCTTATAAACCTTTGTGGTCGCTGCCTGTCGTTGTTGCTGCTCTGGGTTACTTCGTAGATATTTACGATCTGCTTCTTTTCGGAATTGTTCGTGTGCCCAGCTTACAGGGTTTGGGATTTAATGAAAAAGAAATCACTCACGTGGGTACGATGATTGTAAACTGGCAGATGGGTGGTTTGTTATTAGGTGGTATTTTATGGGGGATTTTGGGAGATAAAAAAGGTCGTTTATCGGTTCTTTTCGGGTCGATCGTGATGTATTCCCTCGCCAATATCATGTGCGGTTTTTTGCCTTATTTTCCCAATGACAAAGAGAATTTGACTTACACTTATATTGCACTGCGTTTTATTGCCGGAATTGGATTAGCCGGTGAATTGGGAGCAGGAATTACACTTGTTTCGGAAGTACTGCCAAAGGAATTAAGAGCTCTGGGGACTTCGCTGGTTGCCGGAATCGGGCTTTCGGGTGCAGTAGTTGCCAATTTAACCGTCAAGCTCACTCCGGATTGGAACATCGCTTATTTCATTGGCGGCGGAATGGGGATCGGGTTGCTTTTATTGCGAATCGGAGTATTGGAATCCGGGATTTTCAATGAAGCTAAGAAACTAGAGGTGAAGAGGGGAAGTTTCGGGATGTTCTTTACNNGGCGAAGCTTTAGGAATTAAAGAAGGGATCAATCCGGGCGATGCAATTATGTGGGGATACATTGGTATTTCTGCAGGAGATATTTTCAGCGGAATCCTGAGTCATTGGCTGAAATCGCGCCGAAAATCTATCTTGTGGATGATGGCTTTCACGTTGATCAGCGTGGTGTGGATTCTTTCAGGGACCATTCATTCTGCCGGAATGTATTATTTTATGTGCTGCTGGTTCGGTTTCGGAACGGGTTACTGGGCGATGTTCGTAACCATAGGAGCAGAGCAGTTCGGTACCAATATTCGTTCTACGGCCGCAACGACAATTCCAAATATGGTCCGCGGAACAGTAATCTTGATGACTATCGGATTTGAATCGCTGATAGGAGCGGGGTACGCAGTTTTAGTTGCCGCAGGTATTGTAGGATTTGTTTCCTTCGCTATTGGGATTTACAGTACCTGGAGTATTCCGGAAACACATGGACGTGACCTGGATTTCGTGGAAGAGTAAATCCGCGAACATTTCATTTGCACAATAATTCCTATATTCAACGCATTATTCTCACAAAAAGAAACTCTCTGATGGAAATAGACCCGAACGCGAAACCCGTAAAACCGAAACCGTGGTATAGAGCCCTGTATTTTCAGGTATTGGTTGCTATTATACTTGGTGTTCTTTTGGGAAAATTTTTGCCGGATAAGGCTGTTAACCTGAAAGTACTTGGTGACGGTTTCATTGCTTTGGTCAAAATGATCATTGCGCCGGTTATTTTCATCACAGTTTCAACAGGAATTGCTTCCATGTCCGATTTAAAATCGGTTGGGCGTGTTACCGGTAAAGCATTTATTTACTTTCTTACATTCTCAACACTGGCTTTGATTATCGGGATGATCGTAAGCAACCTTGTACCGGTTGGTTCGGGAATGCACATTGATCCTAAATCGCTCGACCCGAAGGAAATCCAGGATTATGTTTCTGCTTCCAAAGAACATACACTGACCCATTTTGTCCTGGATATTATCCCGAAATCATTGATGAGTTCATTGACCGGGGACAGTATTTTACAGGTGCTTTTTGTGTCCATTATGTTTGGGATCGGAGTTTCTCTTACGATGCCGAAAAGTAAGCCGGTATTGGACTTCCTGAATGCTTTATCTCATCCGATTTTTAAAATTGTTGAGATACTCATGAAACTGGCCCCTATCGGAGCTTTCGGTGCAATGGCATTTACGATCGGTAAATACGGACTGGATACGCTATGGAGCCTTGGAAAACTGGTGGGATTATTCTATGCAACTTCGGGATTCTTTGTAATTGTAGTTTTAGGAGCAGTTAGCTGGTACAACAAATTCAATATTTTCAAACTGCTTCGGTATTTGAAAGACGAACTGCTGCTGGTACTGGGCACGAGTTCATCTGAACCCGCACTTCCAGGACTGATGAAAAAGCTGGAGCATGCAGGATGCTCTAATCAGGTGGTTGGTTTGGTAGTTCCAACAGGGTATTCTTTTAACCTGGACGGAACCAATATTTACATGACCCTGGCAGCACTTTTCATCGCTCATGCCTGCGATGTTGATCTATCTTTTCAGCAGCAGGTATTGTTACTATTGGTGGCAATGCTGAGTTCCAAAGGAGCAGCAGGAGTTTCCGGAGCCGGATTTATTACACTTGCTGCAACATTGGCAGTTGTTCCGGATGTTCCGGTTGTGGGAATAACCTTGATTCTTGGAATTGACAAGTTTATGTCGGAATGTCGTGCACTGACGAATTTTATCGGGAATGCTGTTGCAACGATTGTAGTAGCCCGCTGGGAAAATCAATTAGACCCGGAGGCGTTGAAGAAAGCGTTGAAATAAGTATCAATGACGGAATTATCAATTATCAATAAAGGAGACTGATGATAATTCAGTAATTTATAATTGATAATTCCCCTCTGAGCCAACTAATTGAAGGATTTCTACTTTATGTGAACCGTTTAATCCACTTGCATCGCGCATTTCCTGGAAAGCTTTGAAGGAAGGGACATTTAAAAGCTCGTTCTGGATTTTTTCATCCACATATTGAGAGAAGTGGACAAATGAAACACCATCCTCTTTTACAGACACGCTGTAATTAAATTTTGAAGTGTCCAATTGTTCGAAATCGCTTAAAAATTGCTGAATGTTGGCCTGATTTTGTTTTGCGAATTCCGGCTTAACGCGGTATGTTACCAGTACTGAGATCATCGTAATAAAAAGTTCAATGAAAACCTGAGAAATTGTATTCAGAGATTTGTAGATTTAAAGATAAGGGATTTAAATCGTTCGCAGGCATTTTTTATCTTCCGAGTGAAAATTGAGTGAGATGCTTGAACGGTAAAATCTTGCCTCATCATGTCTTAAATTTATTTCGGATGTTTTTGTCCGAAATAAAATTATTCTTATTTTTGTCCAACATCAGTTAGTAACCATTTTAAAATATAGATGGTATGAAAATAATAGAGTATCCCCTTGCAATCGGTGTCGTCTTTCTCTGGATCGGTTTTGTTTGTGCGATAAGTTTTATGGAAGCCTGGCTTAAATTTCGGGCACCGGGAATAACACGTCCTTTGGGACTTGGGATTGGACGATTGGTTTTTAGTGCGCTCAACAAGGTGGAATGGTTCTTTGCATTGATACTGTTGGGTTGTTATTTCTTTTTCAAATTGAAAATGTCCCTGGTCGGAATCATCTTTTACTTTGGTCCGCTGTTTCTTCTCGTTCTGCAGACTGTCTGGCTGCTGCCTGCATTGGATGCACGCGCAGAATTACACATAAAAGGAGAATCAGTGCCGCGTTCGAACTTGCATATTTACTATGTAGGGTTCGAACTGATCAAATTTATTTTCCTAATATGTTCGGGTGTAAATTTATTCTATCTGCTTGAGGCAGAACTATTGAATTAACGAAAAAATAAATTACGATGAGACAGTTAGTATCTTTTTACGAGGATCTTCACTACGAAGAACAAACAAAACCTGCTATTAAAGTCATGATCAAAACTCCGGATGCCAAAGAAATCCGTCTTGTTTTCCGTAAAGGCCAGGAAATGAAGGAACATCAGGCTCCTTATCCGATTATAGTGCATGTTTTGGAAGGAACCATTGATTTTGGGGTAGAGCAGGAGCGGATTCTTTTGAAAAAAGGAATGATGATAGCACTGGAAGGACATGTTCTGCACGATTTGATTGCCGAAGAAGAGAGTATTGTTAGATTGAGCCTGAACCTTCAGGACACAACCCGACGGGTAGAAAGCATNNAAGCGGAGGCCGAAATTTAGATTGAGCCAGGTAGTTTCTCCAGGGATCAATACAAAATAAAGGGTTTGCGAATCTCCGCCTTCAACCAGCTTGTCGAAATCATGATGTGTTTCAAAAGAAGATTTCACATTTCTGAAGCGCAGGCCTAATCCTGCAAAGACGTCTATATATCCTATTTTGAAAAGCTTCGCTGCACGATATTCATAATTGATATTAAAGCAGTGAATGTTTTTCCGGGTGTAAACCGTTATCGGAACATCTGGTTGTTCTTCGTATGCATCGTGGTATTCAAACGACTGTTTTTTGTAGAAATAACCCAGTGAAATCAGGGAGTTTGAATTGGGTAAACGGTATTTGATCCGGAAATCCAGGTTGCCGCCTTTCATGTTTTTCAGGCTGTTAAAGTTTGGGAAATAACTTCCTGCGTCCAATGAGAAATAAATGCTTTTAGACAGTCGGACCTCGGTTCCCAATTTGTAACAGGAACCATTGTAGAAATCCAATAAGGAAAGCGGTGCAATCTGAAGAGCCATTCTTCCCTGTTTTGGAATCGAATCGGCTGTCGCCATTTTGGAAAAACCAAAGAAAAACGCCAGGATAAGGAATACCGATTTCATTACTTTTTTCATTAGGGAAGGGTAATTTCTCCGGATACTAATACATCGGTTGCAAGGTCATTCGGATTGTAAAATACAGCTTCACAAAAAGAAACGACCAGCTGGTTATTTATTTTTTGAACGTAAAATTTACCTGAATCGAGTACATAAGCAACTCCCTGGCTTGTTATAATTCCCTGGTAAAGAGAATGAATTCCAGGTTTGGGTTCCAGTGCATTTGGAAAAGTGAGCATCATGTTTTGATTTCCATTCGAAGCCTGTAAAACAAAGCGATTATTGGAAATTTGGGATATTACATGCGTATAACTGGACTGATATGTGAAGGGTGAACTAATATTTATGGAATTGGAGTTCATTGAGCACGGTGAATGAGGCGGATCAATAACATGGACGTTTATCTTCTTTGTCTGAGCAAGACATTTTCCATGCGTATAGCTTTCCACGGAATAAGATCCGGTACGGGAAAAGTCAGCCTCATAGACAACTTGTATCTCAGAGATTCCTTCTAAAGTAGTCATTTTCCAGCTATTCGGGCCGCTCCATTTATTGGTGATGGATGTACTGATATATTCGGTCTTCAAGGTTATCGGCCAGCCAACAACAACATGCACCTCTTCGGTATCTAATGATTTGACATCCGATGAGCAATCGTTTTTCTTGCAGGAAAATAATACTACAACAGATAAAAGAAGTAAGCCTCCGATTCGATGGTACATGATTTACGAATTTGGATTTTCAAAATAATCCTTCGGGTATAATTTTTGACCGTACTTTTCGGCAATTTGGTTTGCAGAGGCAATTTGTTCGGGTGTCGGAGGAACAGGTTCGGGCAATGTCCCCGGAGGAATTTTTCGACCGGCCTCTTCAAAGAATTGGTCTAATCCGGCGGGTGCAACGATGCAGAGCAAGCGGGCGTTTACAGAAGTTNNCTGCTTTCTTTGGTAATCATTTCGACTTCTCCTTCCAGCACGTAAAAGCATTCCTGGAATCCTTTGTGCTCATGCGGGATAGGACCACTGTTTGGCGGAACCAGCATTTCTATAATTGCCAACTGTCCTTCCGAGCGCTGGCTGTTGAGTAATATACTGTATGCAGAAGCTCCGATCGCAATGGTTTCGGCCCCTTCTTTTTTGGTGATTTGAATTTCTTTTGAACTCATGATCGTTTTCCTTTGAAATATGCATAGATGGCCATGGCATGTCCGTGCCCCAGGTCATATTCATCTTTCAGCCAGCTTACAATCTGACCGGCCTTAACTTCTGCCACTAATTTTCCATCCTTCAAAAATCCTTTTTCCTGAGCTAGTTTTTGAAGATCTTCGGCTGTTTTTCCGGTTTTCGACTGAATATTGTCCAGGTACGCTTGAAATGACATGTGATAGATTTTGTAAGATCGCATTAAAGGTAGGAAATTATCTCCCGGATAACTTACTAAATCAATAATTTGAAGTAAGTTTGCCCAAAATTATAACATGAAAAACGCCTATTTCGTTTGCCTGATGTTCTTTTTTTCAGGCATTGCTCATCTAAGTCACGCTCAGGAAGTCCAATTTTCAGCAGAATTGCCCGAAGTTCGGGAGGAGTTTGTCGGTTCAACCGAGGATAAGATGATTTATAGTAAACCCAATATCAACGGGATTACCGGTAAGGTTTCGGTTGAATACATCGCCGTAAACACCAAAAATCCGGAAGAAAAGAAAAAAACAACCAAGCCCAGGGTCGAGTTCAGTGAAGCGGGTGGTTCTATTCAACGATTGCTGGTTCAGGGGAATTTTATTTACGAGTTCTATGAAACTACAGGGTCCATTGCTGTTGTTAAAAGAAGCCTGGAGACATTGGAGCAGAGCGGAAGTGTACTGGAGTTGAAAGATTATACCTTCAAATACGCTAAGTGTGACGAAGGTGGAATGTACCTGTTTTCTAAAACGAAATTATACCGTATCGACCTGGACCTTAACCTGGTTTGGAAAAGGGATTATGAAATGTTCAGTGATGTGAATGTTCGCTTAACATCTATTGAGATCGACGATAATTTGAATGTATTAATGACTGTAGCCGTAGATGAGCAGGTGAAAACGAAGTTCTTCGGATCGACTCCTCCGGCAAAATCATCTTTGCTGTTTATCATTACAAATCCGGATGGGGAAGAACCTAAAGTAATCAGTCCTGAAATTCCGGAAAGTCTGACAGTGCAGGCTGCGAGATTTAATTACAATGCTAAGTCCAGTCAATTGAGCGGTTTGTTCATCACTGCAAAAGAAGTTGGGGTGAATCCCGGATTTGCCAAAGGATTTGCCTATACATTCCTGAAATGGGATGATGAAGGTTCGATTGTTAATCACGAAAAGCATGATTTTGTTTTCAATGATTTCATGGATGAGGATATGAAAAAGAATATTCCCGTGATGGGAGTTAAACCTGAAAAGTGTGATTTCGATAAGTGGATGCGTTATCCTGCTTTTTCAAACATCCGTTTTTTGGAGAATGGAAATGCTCTTTTTGTTGCAACTTCTTTAGGGAAATATGTCGGAGAAATGGAAAACAGCAAAGTCATGTTCCTGCTTTCACCTGA